>DAOLFO010000111.1:0-9580 GCA_035326305.1 Chitinophagaceae bacterium | reverse complement strand
CAGGGTAAACTCCTCATCATCTTCCCGGCTTTTGAAATGGATTTGGTAATACCATTGCTGCTTTTTAGGGTGGGCGGAGTCTTTTACATAAGTGACATCAAATTTTCCCATCTTCATCGGCACGCCTTTTACCAGTGTCAGGTTTTCGCCGGTTTTCTCCTTACTTTCTTTACCAAAATCAATGGGAATACCACTGGTATTGTAAGAAAGGATTTCTTTTTTAGAAGAAGAAATAAGAATGCCCACCAGCACCAGGCCAAAGCCCACATGCGACACAGAGCCGCCGGACAGCTTCAGCTTACCATTTAGTCCCAGCCAGATATAAGCGGCATTGGCAATGACGGCATAAATAGCCGCTACCAGCGCCACCCAGATAAGTATGAGAAAGCCAAAAGTCTGCTTGTCATAATAAACATTTCCGAAGGCCAGCACCAGTGTGGCGGCAACAGCGGATATCAAAGTGGGCAGCCATATTTTTTTGAAGAAATACCTGCTGCTGGTTTGTTTGTATTTCAGGTATTGGGTGATGGCAGTCAGCACACCAACGATAATGGCAACGAATATCTGTATCTGGTTGTAAGCAAACTCTTCATCTTCCGGGGCAGCCATATTAGTCCCGAATATTTTATTGACAACGGGCAATGACGTTTTGCCAATAATGATAATAGCCGACAGGAAAAACACCAGTGCACCAATAAACATCCAGAACTCACGGGAAGAAGTGGCCTCTTCTTTTTTAATGGCCGGCACCTGTTTGTACCGGGTTGCAAACAATATCAGCGATGGCAGTATAAATACACCCAGGAACAACAGCAACTGTGCATTCATACCCAAATCAGTAAACGCATGTACCGATGCCTCTCCCAGCACACCGCTGCGGGTAAGGAAAGTGGAATAGAGCACAAAGGCGAATGCGAGGATATAAAACAGGTACGTGCTGCGCAGTGAATGGCCGGTATGCTTATAAATAAGATGGGTATGGATGCCGGCCACCAGTATCAGCCAGGGTACCAGCGAAGCGTTTTCTACCGGGTCCCAGGCCCAGTAGCCGCCAAAGGTCAATGATTCATACGCCCAGGCAGCGCCCATCATAATGCCCACACCGAGAGAAGCGGTGGCAAACAATGCCCAGGGCAGGGCCGCTTTTATCCAGTCGCCAAATTTTTTGGTCCATAGCCCTGCCACGGCAAAAGCAAACGGAACCACCGTGGCGGCAAAGCCGAGGAACAGTACAGGCGGATGTATCACCATCCAGTAGTTTTGCAGCAGCGGGTTCAGGTCATTACCATCCTTAATCATGGTCAGGTAGTCTGGCCGCAGCCCCTGGCTGATATCAAAATCAATATGCAGGCCGGGCGCATTGTCCAGCACGCCGGAATCACGCAGCAGTATAAAGGGGTTGGCGCCTATTTTTTTACCAAATACATATACGCCAATCACCATAGTGGCCAGGCAAAACTGTACAAAGCTGACCACCGTCATCACCGGTGCTTCCCAGTTTTTCGCTGTCTTAATTAATATAAGTCCGAGTATGCAATGCCAGAGGCTCCAGAGCAGGAAGCTGCCTTCCTGGCCTTCCCAGAGGCAGGCCAGCAGGTATTTCATTTCCAGGGAGCGGCTGCTGTGCTTCCAGGCATAGTGATATTCAAAAAGATGGTTTTGGATAATGTAGAGCAGCAGCACAAATACAGCCACTACTGATATTGTTTCCACTACAAAGGCGCCCCTGGCCAGTTTTTTCCAGTAAAGGTTATCGGGTGCAGGCAGCCGGGTGGCCCTGAAGTAGGCAAAAGTGGCTACCACCGAGGCTACCAGCGATGTTACTAAAAAGAAATGTCCTAACTGTCCGGGTAAAAGATGTTCGCCGATATAATCCATGGCGGGAGAGTGGGTTTTGCCGCTTAAGCTAATTATATAAATATCCCGCCGGGCGGGAACGTGCACCGTTTATCAGGAGGCGGTTTTTTCTTCCGCAGGCTGCAGATTTTCGTCTGTCGCCTTCATATCTTCCTTGTATTTGGAAGGGCATTTGGTCTGGATGCTTTTACAATGAAAAATGCCGTCTTCGTATTTCCCTTCCAGCACCAGCCTTTCACTCATCTCAAAATTTTCGGGCTTCGGGTTATTATACACCACTTTTACCGTTTTGCCCAGGGTATCCACGGCAGTAAAGCTCAGGTAGTTGGCATCTTTAATGGCATCATATTCCATCGGCTGGCTTTTGTCCCAGCGGGCCATCAGGTGCACATACTTGCCGGGTTTGGCCATAGCCGTCTCCACCGTATCGTAGGTAGAGGTATTTTGTAAAAAGCTGATAAGAACAGCTATTGCCACAGCAATAAAGACAAGCAGGATGATGTGTATTTTTTTCATATTCGGTTCCTTTCTGCGCAGTGACCCAAATGCGGGGGCAAAGTTAGGTCAAAAAACCGTCATAAAATGCCCGGCAAGACTATTAACGGCGCGGTATCCGTATTGTTCAATATTTGCCGGATTTTTTTTAAATACTTTTAACCAGTGGGTTAGGGTATTTTAGTTGCAATATGAACAATTGTTCGTGCAGAGCCGTCGCGGCTTATCTTTGCGCCTTAAAAAAAGCCATATGCACTTTCAACTGACCGAGGAGCAACTGATGATACAAAAAGCAGCCCGTGATTTTGCGCAGCAGGAATGCCTGCCCGGTGTGATAGAGCGGGATGAACAGCAGAAATTTCCCAGGGAGCAAATCATGAAGCTGGCAGAGCTGGGCTTTATGGGCATGATGGTGGACCAGCAATATGGCGGCGCCGGGCTGGATACAGTGAGCTATGTACTGGCCATGGAGGAAATATCAAAGATAGATGCGAGTGTGAGTGTGTGCATGAGTGTGAACAACAGCCTTGTTTGCTACGGGCTGCAGCAATATGGTACGGAGGAGCAGAAGCAAAAATATTTGACTCCCTTAGCCCAGGGGCAAAAAGACGGTGACTTATATATCGGCGCTTTTATGCTGAGCGAGCCGGAAGCGGGCAGCGATGCCACTTCACAGCGCACTACTGCTGAAGATAAGGGCGACCATTATTTATTAAACGGCACCAAAAACTGGATTACCAACGGGGGCACTGCTTCTGTTTATTTAGTGATTGCCCAGACTGACCCGGCCAAAGGCAGTAAGGGTATCAATGTTTTTATTGTAGAGAAAGGCTGGCCCGGTGTAACGGTGGCGGCTAAAGAAAATAAGCTGGGTATACGCGGCAGTGATACGCATACTGTCATGTTTACCGATGTAAAAGTGCCGAAAGAAAACCGCATTGGTGAAGATGGCTTCGGGTTTAAGTTTGCCATGAAAACGCTGGCCGGTGGCCGCATCGGCATTGCTTCGCAGGCGCTGGGTATTGCAGCGGGGGCCTATGAACTGGCAAAAGAGTATGCCAAAACAAGGAAAGCCTTTGGCACGGAGATTATGAATCACCAGGCTATTGCCTTCAAGCTGGCGGATATGGCTACCAAAATAGAAGCTGCCCGTTTATTATGTTTAAAGGCTGCGTGGGAAAAGGATAACCACATTGACTATACCCTCAGCTCATCCATGGCAAAAGTGTATGCATCTGAAACGGCTATGTGGACCGCCATAGAAGCGGTGCAGGTGCATGGCGGGTATGGATTTGTAAAAGAATATCATGTAGAGCGGCTGATGCGGGATGCCAAGATTACCCAGATATACGAAGGTACCAGTGAGGTGCAGCGGATTGTAATCAGCCGGAGCATTCTGAAATAAATTTCAGACTTATATATCATTATAAATGTGCAGCGGATAAGTGGCTGCACATTTTTTATTTACTGTTATTAAGTTTGCAGTATGGGAGTGAATGCAAGTAAATATAAAGAGATTAGCAACGAACTTCAAAGTGAGAGCGTAGTGCTGGTGGCAGTTTCTAAGATTAAGCCTGTTGCGGATATTAAAGCTCTCTACGATCTGGGCCAGCGGGATTTCGGTGAAAACTATGTACAGGAGCTGGTGGAAAAGCAGCCGCAGTTACCGGCTGATATCCGCTGGCATTTTATCGGGCACCTGCAAAGCAATAAGGTAAAATATATTGCCTCTTTTGTGCACCTTATTCATGGGGTGGATAGCTTTAGCGCATTAAAGGAAATTAACAAGCAGGCGGCAAAGCACAGCCGGGTGATTGATGTATTGCTGCAGGTGCATATAGCACAGGAAGAAACTAAGTTCGGGCTGAATGAAAATGAATTATCAGCATTAGTAAAGGAGTTCCGGGAGGCTGGTTTTACACAGGTGCGCATCCGCGGGCTGATGGGCATGGCTTCTTTTTCGGATGATGAAACGGCGGTGGCTGCCGAGTTTCGCCAGCTAAAATCCCTGTATGACCAGTATGCCGGTATAGAAACCGCCAACTTTTCTTTTGATACCCTCTCCATGGGCATGAGCGGCGATTACCGGCTGGCTATTGAGAACGGCAGCAATATGGTGCGGATCGGGAGTTTATTATTTGGACAGCGGTAAAGAATGTTCAATTGCTTTATATATGTTTTCCTCTTTTTAGCAGGGCTGCTGCAATAACCAGCAGGCAGCCTGACAGCAGCAGGCCACTTACCAGCGTGCCATGCCCGGGTGTTTGGGCAGTATACAGCAACAGTATCACCTGTGTTAATCTTTTATTTAAAGTGCAGATAAAATAGTGCTGACAGCGGAGGCATCAGCATAATCAATATTTACCCACTTTGCAGCCACCTTTCTTTTTTTATAAACAAAAACCGTGTTTTTCGCTTCAGGATTTATTTTAAACAAAGCGCTGCTCTCTGCATCCACCGGCGATGGCACCCATAGCAGGGCTACTTTTTGCAGGTTATTTTCCTGCGCCCATTTCTCCATCTTTTGCCGCACTATCTTATTCTCCGTCTTGTCATTCTCTTTGTAAAAGGGATTGGTGTATACCAGGAACACCCGCAGTTGTTTTTCACCTTTCTCCTGCATGGCAGTTTCCAGTTGCTTCGCAAATAGTGCCAGCTCATCGGGGCCATGATTAAACCATACCATTACTCCCTGCCCGTACCCATACTTGCACATGGGGCATACAGGCTTGCCTTTGTCAATGCCGGAAAGATGCACAGGGTCAAAGGCAGGGCAGGGGTCGCCGGTATCCAGTCCCGATTGTATCCCCGTCATCTCCGGCTGCGGGTAGCCGGGGATGTTTCTGCCGAGATAAATATTTCGTTCGGCATAGTGCACGCCGTCTTTTTCTTCTGTTACCAGTATGCCATTGCCTCCGCGGTTAGTCATGCGCTGGCGGTGTGCTGTGGTGAGCAGCGGGTCGTCATCAAATACAAATTCATCAATATAATAGTCGCTGAAGCCCGGCTCTTTCACTACCGGGTGAATATGGGCAGGCTCCTTTTCGCCGGGATAGGCAATGGGTATCAGTGTATAAAAACGGTACTGCCCTTTTTCATTGGTTTTTATCCAGCCTTTGATATAACCATGCCGGGCTGCCATGCCTTTTTCCTTGTAGCGGTTACTGTATACACCATCCTGGTCGGTATGATAGATATACATCACCACATCTTTGGCAGGGGTTACACCATCGGCCTGGTACACGGTGCCGGATATAATGAGCTTGCTGCCTTTCGTTTCGGTAAAATCAGGCAGGGTATCCTGCCAGCTTAAGGAGGCAAAAGGCACCGGGCTTTCATAAATTACTTCACATCCTTCGCAGCCGCCACCTGCCTGCCGCACATTCTTTTCCATATTCCTGCCGGCATTATTATTTTTCTGGGCACAGGCGCTGAGAAGAAAAAAGCACGAGAAAAGAAGAAAAGGGAAACGCATACGATTAATTTTTCAGGAAAATTAAATGCAGTAAAAAGTACCGGGAAATAACTTACATCACAGGGTTTCTTTTCTTGACCACCGGCGCCCTGCCGGTGGTCAGCTTTTTTATGCCGGTGGTGTAATGTTTTTTACAGGCAGGAATCTGTACTTTTATTTCAGGTATGCAAAAGACCGTTTTATGGAAGTGTATAGGCTATCACCTGCTATTCTGGCTGGTGCTGGGATGTGTATGGTATTATTTGCGTTACCAGGATTACAGCACTACCGCTACGGCAGTGAGAGTAACGTTTGTAAAAGTCGTTGACCTGGCCCTGCTCATCTACCTGACTAACTATGTATTGATACCACGCCTGCTGTACCCGAAGCGGTACCTGCTTTTTTTTACCCTGTTTATCGGGCTGATACTGGGCAGCAGCCTGCTCAAGATGCAGGTGCTGGGGTATGTGATGGGCAACCCGGGCGTGTACACCATCACTTCGGCAAGCTGGAAGCTGCGCTTTTATGATAACGTAATCCCTCACTTCTTTTTGGTCACGGCGGGGGCTGCGGTCAAGCTCATCTATGATTATATGCGGTTACAGCAACGGCTGGTGGAAGTGGCAAAGGAAAAGGCGGAAACAGAGCTGGCTTTTTTGAAATCACAGATAAACCCGCATTTTTTGTTCAACTCTCTGAATGCAGTTTATTTCCTTATTGATAAGCAGAATAAGGATGCCCGCCAGGCGCTCCATACTTTTTCCGATATGCTGCGTTACCAGCTCTATGAAGCGAATGGAAAGAAAATACCAATAGAAAAAGAAACCGGCTACCTGCAGGACTATGTAGCTATGCAGCAATTGAGGAAAAATGATGACCTGGAAGTAAAATTCAGCGCTGATAAAGAGGTTAAACATTTTTCCATAGAGCCGTTGTTGCTATTGCCTTTTGTGGAAAATGCATTTAAGCATTGCGCTATATTCACAGGTAAAAAGAGTTGCATTGATATAGCAATGAATTACCACAGCGGGCTTTTTGTTTTTAAAGTAACGAACTCTGCCGGCGGAGAGAAAGCCACGGAGGCGGGTAGCGGCATCGGCATTGCCAATGTGCGCCGTCGGCTGGAACTGCTGTACCCGGGTCGGCACGAGCTGAGGGTGAGCCGTGAAGATGATGTGTATGTAGCAAAGCTGGTGATTGAAGTTGTATAAATAATTTCTGATGCAGATACAATGTGTAGTCATAGATGATGAGCCGCTGGCAAGAAAAGGGCTGCAGGAATATATCCGGGAAGTGGACTTCCTGCACCTGGCGGGTGAGTACGAGCACCCGGTAAAAGCGATGGAAGCTATCAATGGCACAGGTGTGCAACTGCTCTTTCTTGACATTCAAATGCCGCGCATGACAGGGATAGATTTTTTCCGGATGCTGCAGCAGCCACCGCCTGTTATTTTTACTACCGCCTACCCGGAGTATGCGCTGGAAGGCTTTGAGCTGAATGCGCTTGATTATTTGGTCAAGCCGGTTTCTTTTGAGCGTTTTTTTAAAGCGGCGCTGAAAGCAAAAGAATACTATGAGCTGCGGGAAAAGAATACGGCAGCAGCAGATGGCAGCGGCGAATATTTTTTCATCAAAGCGGATAACCGGCTGGTGAAGATTTTTTATAAAGAAATACTTTTTGCGGAAGCGCTGCAAAACTATGTCACGCTATACACCACCGGCAAAAAATACATCACCTATCTTACCTTGAAATCGGTAGAGGAATACCTGCCGGCCCATTTGTTTATCAAAACCCATAAATCCTACATCGTATCTGCTGCGGCTATAGAAAGCATTGAAGGGAATGATATACGTATCGGGCCTCATACCATCCCCGTCAGCCGCCACCTGAAGGAAGAGGTGATGGATAAGATATTAAAGGGAAAATTTCTGAAAAGATAAACATCAGTAGCCTTCCACATCGGCCAGCGTGCCGTAGTCGGCAAAAAGTTCGGCACCTGCCGGTATATCAGTCAGCGCTTCAAAATATTCACCATCGTTTACCGAACAGATATTGGGTGAAGGAGAGTGATTGATATAATTCACCATGTCCATCAGCTTAAACCCATAGGCAGGTACATAATAATCCGTTTCATCATACAGGCAATAAGTTTCTATCAGCTCACGGGAGTGGGCAGGCAGTTGCTCTGCTTCCCGTATGGGGAGCTTTATCCAGTCACCTGATGGCCGGGAAAATATAGTGGTGCACCCTTTGGGGATAGGCCGGATGGCAAAAACCCCGATACCGTGTACCGGGGAAGGCTTTAAGGCGACCCATGTTTCATGGCGGAGCTCCTGCAGCAGTTCTTCTTTGGTCATAAAGAAAAATCTTAGCTGCCCCGCTGTGAGCCGGTATTGGATTGCTTGCTCACAAAGCCGGTGCTTTTAGGCTTCTGGATAAATTTTGAGCCGGGAGCGGCCGGCGTATTTTTTTTCTTACCGTCTTTCTTTTTGCCTTTGTTATTTTGCTGATTCAGTAGCGACATGGCTTTTCTTTTTTGTAAATATAAAAGACTTCATCTATCAAAGCAAGATGCCGGCTTATGGCTGTTGCCGGAACTGCATCAATACCTGCTCCCCGGCCAGCAGCTCCATTTTTTTTCCTTTCAGCAACCGGTATGCAGCGGCCTGCTTTAGTGTTTCAAAAAATACTTTTTCCCCTTCCGTGCCACAGGCCATTTTGGTGCTGGCAAACGGGCCGGTAAAATCAAGTTGCCCCTCTTTATGCGTAAAGCCACCGGAAAAAGAATTGCAGCCGGTATAGCCGGTAATGCGGTTGTCGGCAAAAGAAAGTTTAATGAATGGTTTTTTAACCGGGTATAGCTGGCGGAAGGTATCACTGCTTTCACCAGACAGGGATACCAGCTCCCAGGCTCCGTCTATCTCACTGGCATCTGTGCCGGGGACAGTGGTAATGGAAGACGGCCCCTTGCAGGAAAAGAATATAAGCAGGGCTAACAGGTATACCGGTCTCAGTTTTCTTTTGAGTATGGCTAAAGTCATCATGGTCAGAACGCTTTTTTGTCTTTGGGCTTACCGGCTACAATATACCCATAAAATGAAATGGGCTGATGGTTATTGCTGTTTACCTGCAGGCTGGCGTAGCCATTTGTAAAAATAGTGAGGTTCAGGCGGTATGCCTGGCCGGCATCTTTGGGTATGATGGTAATATCCCATCTTTTCTTTTTTGTTTTTTTACTGGCTTTATACTCAAAATCGGCGGAAGTAAATTTAATCCCCCCTTCGCCGGGATTGAGCGGAGCGCTGAAGGCCCTGCCAAAATAAGGAAGAAATGAAATAACGGTATCAACAGCCACTGCCAGGTCATATTCACTGGTAAGGTGGCGTGTGGCTCCCCGCTGCGGCGTGACAGACTGTGCTTTAAATACATAGTTTTTTGATTCAACAATGCGGGCATTCTCCGCTTCATCGCCGGACTGGGCAAAGAGGGCGACTGGCGCACCAATGAAGAGGGCTACCAGGAAAATTATTCTTCTTTTCATAACGTGTGCTTTACACTGACCGGAGTTTCATAAAGCATGCCAGCCCTGGTTATAACTATGCAAAAAGCCCCGGCCACAGGGCCGGGGCGATGCACAGGAAATATGCGCCCTGGAATAATCAGATATTCCGGGTGTTTTTGGTTTTGTTTTTCTGCTTGTCTTTTGATTCCAGTTTTTTCAGATCTTCTGCAGTAGGCTCTCCCAGCACCACGCTGCCAAAGCTGGAGCTGAT
>DAOLFO010000110.1:0-9607 GCA_035326305.1 Chitinophagaceae bacterium | reverse complement strand
GCTGCTGGCTGATGAAGATAAATAAACCCGGGCTTCCCCACTCACACATTTTATCAAAAAAAGCAGAGAGGCCCGGCGGGCCTCTCTGCTGAATATTATTTTCAAAATAGTATTGTTATACCGCCATTATCTCTTTTTCCTTTGAAGTAAGGTGCTGTTCTATCAGGGTCACAAACTTATCTGTCAACTGCTGCATTTCGGCCTCTGCATCTTTAGCCGCATCCTCACTCAGCCCGTTCTTCTGGAGCTTTTTAATATTTTCTATCCCTTCGCGGCGGATATTGCGTATGGCCACTTTGCTGTGCTCTCCCTCTGACTGGCAACGCTTCACCAGTTCTTTACGCCTTTCCTCAGTAAGCGGTGGTAAAAAGAGCCGGATAAGCACCCCGTCATTTTGCGGGGTGACGCCGATATTGGCAGCGATAATAGCCCGCTCTACCGGCTGAAGCATATTTTTTTCCCATGGCTGTATGCTCAGGGTGCGGGCATCCATCACACTGATATTGGCCACCTGGCTGATGGGCATACCCGATCCGTAATAATCCACCATAATGCCATCCAGCATTTGCGGGTTGGCTTTGCCGGCCCGGATTTTTACCAGTTCAGCTTCCAGGTGGTTGATCGCTTTTTTCATCTGCTCTTCAGCACTGCTAATAATCGTTGTGGTATCTTCTGCCATAATCTGTTGATTGAAAACGCAAATCTAACTAACAGCAGGATTATAAAAAAATAACGCCCCTGCAGGGCGTATGAAAATGATGGTAAAAAGATATATCCTAATTGTTCCGCTCAGCCGTAGTGGCATTTTGTGTAAGCGTTACGATTTTGGATGACATCCTGAGCTCTCCCGGAGCAGCAGCGGTATTGGATACCAGTACCGGCCTGGGCTGGCGGCGATAAAGCAATACCGCAAAACCGGCAGCGGCCATAGCCAGCAGCACCAGCAGCAGGTAAGTAGGGCCAATGGAACGAAGGGTATAGGCTACTACAATAAACAGGATATTGGCACTAACACAAATCACCGTCACGGCAGAATGGCTGAGCCCCCGGCGGAGCAGCAGATGGTGTATATGGTTGCGATCCGGGGTAAAAGGCGATTTGCCCTGTATAATACGGATGCTGAAAACCCGGAAAGTATCGAGCAGCGGCAGGATGAGTATGGAAATGCCAATGGTTACCGCCGCATCGAGGGGGATGGCTACTGCCGGATCGGTAGCCACGTTAATAAACTTAATGACCAGCACGGAACTGATGAGCCCTATCATTAATGAGCCGGAATCGCCCATAAAAATTTTGGCCGGGTGATGGTTAAATATCAGGAAAGCGGCCAGGCTGCCTGCAAGGGCAAAAGCCATCATGGCATAGGCCTGGTAGCCGGTGGCAAAAAAATAGGCCCCGAATACCACCGTAGTCAATATACCGAGGCTGGCTGCCAGCCCGTCTATACCGTCAATCAGGTTAAATGAGTTGATAATAACAATAATGGTAAAATAAGACATGGCCAGCGAGAAGGCCTCCGGCACCTCCTGGAAGCCAAACAGCCCGTACATACTGTCCAGCCTGATATTGCCTAAGTGAATGATGATGGAAGCCGCCACCATTTGGCCAATAAATTTTTTACTGGCAGAAAGCACGACGAGGTCATCTTTCAGGCCCAGGAAGAAAATAACAAATGCCGCAGCAAAAAAATACTGGAATTCAGGGTTAAGATAACCCTGTATGGAGAGCAGTGTGGATAGCAGGAACCCACAAAAAATACCGACACCGCCTAAAGAAGCAACGGAGTGTGTATGCACCTTTCGTTCATCCGGAATATCGTACAGCCTCTTTTTTTCCGCCACCTTCAGTACAACAGGTATAGCAAGGAACGATATCACAAATGATACGGATGCTGTCAAAAAAACATCAAACATCAAGCAGGGTTTTACGGTACAAAAAACAGGCTTATCGCCTTACTCGCCTACCATAGGGATATAAGATTCTTCAAGCTTTTACCTCAGGTAAATGAACGAGGTAAATAATTAAAATCACTGCTTTTTTCCGAAAAAAAGATTGCACATTTGCAGTGGTTTCAAATTTCTTTGAGCCGGCAAGATACAAAAAGTTTAAAAGAACCAACAAACTATGCAGGATATTCAGGCTATTGCATCACAGGTGCGCCGCGATATTGTACGTATGGTACATGGTGCTGCCAGCGGCCATCCCGGCGGCTCTTTGGGCTGTGCCGATTTTTTAACCGCCCTGTATTTTAAGATCATGAAGCATAACCCCAGCTTCAATATGGATGCTACCGGGGAAGATGTATTTGTATTGTCCAACGGGCATATTTCACCGGTTTTCTATTCCGTGCTGGCCCGTTCGGGATACTTTGATATCAAGGAGTTAGCTACTTTCCGCCAGATCAATTCCCGCCTGCAGGGCCACCCTGCCACCCATGAGTACCTGCCGGGTGTACGCATTGCCAGCGGATCGCTGGGGCAGGGTATGAGCGTGGCCATCGGGGCTGCACTTGCCAAGAAGCTCAATGGGGAAACCACTAAGGTTTTCTCCTTACACGGAGATGGAGAATTAAACGAAGGGCAAATATGGGAAGCCGTTCTTTTTGCGGCTCATCACAAAGTGGACAACCTGATTGCCACCATTGACTGGAACGGCCAGCAGATAGATGGCCCTACTGATAAAGTAATGAGTCTTGGCAATATCGGTGAAAAGTTTGCTGCCTTTGGCTGGTCGGTGCTGGAGATGAATGGTAATGACATGGATGATGTGGTGGCCATACTGGAAAAAGCAATAGCGATGACCGGTAAAGGAAAACCCATCGCCATCATGATGCACACAGTTATGGGCAAGGGCGTTGACTTTATGGAAGGCACACATGAATGGCATGGCATTGCCCCCAATGATGAGCAACTGGCAAAAGCGCTGGCACAGTTGCCGGAAACACTTGGTGATTATTAATCGTACCGGTTTTGTAAAATGATATTTAAATGCCCGGCTGCTCCGGGCATTTTTAGTTTATTCACTGCGCAGCGAAAATGGCTGCCGCGCTGCTTTAGCAGCAGGTATCCAGGATGCAATAGCTGCAATGACAAACACGGTGGCGCCCACCAGCAAAAAATCTGTCCAGCGCAGCTCTACCGGGAAATAATTGATCAGGAAAGAGCCCCCCTGTAAAGGAATGAGGTGAAAATTGATTTGCAAAAAAGCAAAGATCAGCGCCAGCACCATGCCGATAGCGCCGCCGGCCAGCGCCAGCAGAAGCCCTTCTGATAAAAAAATGCGCCGTATCGTTTGCCGGCTGCTGCCCAGCGCATGCAGCACACTGATATCCTTCTGCTTTTCGAGCACCAGCATGGTCAGCGCCCCAATCATGGTAAAAGCAGCTACGATAAGTACCAGGCACAGCACACCATATATAATCCATCTCTCCATGTTCATTACTGCATACAGCCCTTCATTCTGCTCATACCGTGTCAGTACCTTATAGCCGCTGCCAAGCGATGTGGCTATCCTGTCCTTTATCTTTTCCGCTTCGCCGGCATTATTGATGGCAATTTCCACTCCGCTGTACTGATCCGGCCCCAGGCCCAGCGCCTGCCGGGTAAACGCTATATTGGTAATGGCATATTTATTATCAAAGTCCTGCTGGATCATAAAGGCGGAGGAAGTACGGATGGAGTCGCTGCTGATATCCTGCATAGGGTCAATAGATTCACGGCCTGTTTTCCGCGGCAGGTATACCGTAAGTATATAAATATTCATATCCGCCTGTATGCCGAGGGCACCTTCCACACCGGCACCCAGCACCATTCTTGGATCATCGGCGGTGCCGAGATTGAAATCCCCTTTTACCAGGTAATCTTCCACAGATGTTACATAGCGGTAATTATCATCCACCCCTTTCAGGAATACGACAGACTGGTTTTCCCCGTTTTGCAGTAAGCCCTTTTCCTCTATCACCAGCGAGTAATTTTTTACCCCTTTTATACCTGTCAGCATCTGTAATTGTTCCGGAGTCATCCGTACTGTTTTTCCCGATGCGGGCACAATTTTCAAATCAGTATAAAAGGAAGAATAAAGTGACTTGACCAGGCTTTCGAAGCCATTAAATACGCTGAGCACCAGGATGAGCGACATGGTACCTGCCACAATAGCCAGCATGCTGAACCAGGCGATTATATTGATCGCATTGGTCGATTTCTTTGCTTTAAAGTAGCGCCAGGCAAACAGGAAGTGCAAGGGGGCGGGTAGTTTAGTTCGTTAATAATGCCGGATATTACTCTTCTTTTTTTCCTTCTTCTTTTATTTTCTTAAACAGCTCTTCCATCTTAAAAACATGATCAAGGGTATCATCTTTGAAAAACTTCAGTACAGGTATGCTGCGGAGCTGGTGCCGGACCCTGGCCGACAGCTCTTTTTTTATTTCATGCTGCTTTTCTTCAATCTTCCTCATCACCGCATCTGCGTCCTGCACCTGGAAAAGGCTGAGATAAAAACGGGCTTCCAGCAGGTCGGGGGTAACCTTTACTGCCGCAATAGACACCATACCGCCATTCAGCATACTGAGCCCCAGCCGCTGAAAAATCTGGTTCATCTCCTCATTGAGCAGGCCGGCTATCTGCTTTTGTCGTTTTCCTTCTGTCATGCGTTATCCGTTAGGTTCGCTGCAAAATTACTTACTTTGTGCCGTTTAAGCATGCAATTACCCCGATGAAGAAGTACGCAAGGATTTTCAGCTACATCAGCAAATACCGCAGCAACATTTTTATTTATTTTATCCTGGTAGGCCTGGCTACCCTGTTTGGCATTGTGTCTATCGGCATGCTTATCCCCTTTTTCGGGCTGATCTTTGATACCGGCATGGCCGGCACCACCGACATGGTTAAAAGCAATGCGCTTGGTTCCTTTATTTCAGACACACTGGCATCTATCATAGATGAACATGGAAAAACAGGCGGGCTCACAGCTATCTGCCTTTTTATCATAGCAGCCACCTTTCTGAAAAACCTGTGCATTTATCTCTCTAACCGTATATCCGTGCCTGTAAGGGCCGCTGTGATACGTGAACTGAGAGGAGAGCTGTATAACAAAATACTCCTGCTCCCCATCGGTTATTTCACCCAGAAAAGAAAAGGCGATATCATCTCCCGCATGACCAATGATATCTCTGAAATAGAAAGCTCCGTAGTGGGTACGCTCGACGGGATGATCAAAGATCCGCTTACGGTGCTGGGCTATCTTATTTACCTTGTCATTATTTCCCCGCAGCTTTCGTTATTCCTGCTGGTACTGCTCCCCGTTACCGGCATACTGATAGGCCGGGTAAGCAGGAAGTTAAAAAGACAATCGCAGGAAGCTGCCATTAAGCTCGGCGAAGGCATGTCGGTACTGGACGAAACGCTTGGCGGGCTGCGGGTGATAAAAGCGTTTTTAGCTGAAAAATTATTAAGCCGCCGGTTTCATGCCATTAATAATGAGCTGTTCACCATCCGCAAAAAAATGGGAGCACGGCGTGATCTTGCCTCTCCGCTTACAGAGCTGCTGGGCGTGATGGTGCTGGCAACCATACTTTATTTTGGTGGCCGGCTGGTGCTGGGCGGGGGCAGCCTGGAAGCAAAAGAGCTGATCGCCTACATTGCCGCATTTGCCATGCTTATCAATCCTGCCAAAAATATCTCCACAGCTTTCTTTAATATTCAACGGGGCGCTGCGGCGCTCAGCAGGGTGGAGGAAATATTAAAGGCCCCTGTGGTAGTGGAAGACAAACCCGATGGCCGGGAGCTGCTTCAGTTTAACGACAGGATCGAATTCCGGCATATCCGCTTTGAATATGATGGCGCTGTTATTTTAGATGATATCCAGCTTACTATCCCTAAAGGGAAAACAATTGCGCTGGTGGGCTCATCAGGCGCCGGCAAATCCACGCTGGCTGACCTGGTGCCCCGCTTTCATGATGTAACCGCAGGGGCTGTGCTGATAGATGGTGTAAATATTAAGGACTATACCCTGCACTCTGTACGCAGCCAGATGAGCATCGTTACGCAGGAGCCTATCCTGTTCAATGATACCATTGCCGCCAACATTGCACTTGGCAAGCCGGATGCCAGTGAGGAAGATATCATCCGGGCAGCAAAGATTGCCAATGCGCACCATTTCATTACACAAAAAGAAAACGGCTACCATACCAACATTGGCGACCGCGGAAGCAAGCTGAGCGGCGGGGAACGCCAGCGCCTGACCATCGCAAGGGCCGTGCTGAAAAATCCGCCTATCCTGGTTCTTGATGAAGCCACCTCTTCACTCGATACGGAGAGTGAAAAGCTGGTACAGGACGCTATTAATAATATGATGCAAAACCGCACCAGCATCGTTATTGCCCACCGCCTTTCCACCATCCGCCATGCAGATGAAATCATTGTACTGCAAAAAGGGCAAATAGTGGAACGCGGTACACATGAAGGGCTGATGCAGGCCAATGGCTACTATAAGCGGCTGGTGGAAATGCAGGAAGTGAAATAGCAGCTATGGCTGCCCGGTCACAGCTTATACAGCCCGATCTTCACTGCGTACAATGCAAGCGCCACCCGGCTTCTTACATTCAGCTTTTCAAATAAAGCATCCCGGTAGCTTTCCACTGTGCGGGGGCTGCAATCCATTTTCTCTGCTATCTCCCGGTAGGTAAAGTCTGTACAGGCCAGCATCAGAAATGTTTTTTCTTTTTCGGTTAAATGGATGTCAGTATTACCGGAGCCGTGGCTGATATTAGAAATATTGTACAAAACTTTGCTCGTAGCCCAGTCGGGATAATAAAACCGCTTTTCCACCAGCGACAGCAATGCCTTTTCCAGCTCAGCCGGGTGCACATTTTTATGCAGGTAGCCTTTGGCACCGGCCTTTATCATCTTCAGCACCGCATCATCATCCGTCTGCATGGTGAGTGCCATTACCAGTATGCCGGGATGGTTTAGCCGGAGCCAGTTGGCTACTTCAAACCCGTCCATATCCGGCATGGAAATATCCAGCAGTATGACCTGCGGTATATTTTTCTGAAAGCTGAGCTTCTCCAGCAGTTGCTTTCCGCTCTCACACTCGTACAGCACCCTGAAGTTTTCAAACCCATCAATAATACCTGCTATGGCTTTGGCTATAAGTAAATGATCATCTACCAGCACAATCGTTGTCTTTTCATTCATCGGATAATCAGCTTTTCATTTTTAATAAATAATTCCAGGCTGGTTCCTTTTCCCGGTACGCTCACCAGGTGAAAATCACTGCCTATCAGGCTGGCTCTTCTTTTCATATTATTCAGACCGATGCCTTTTGATGCTGTGTTATCGCTGTCAAAGCCCCTGCCATCATCCGCCACCTGCAGCAGGAGCCCCTGCTCCTGGTCCCGTAGCCGGATACTGATATAGCTGCACCCGGCATGCTTCAGGCTGTTTTGTATAAACTCCTGCACAATGCGGAGCAAAAAGCTTTTGACGGTGACGCTTATTTCCTTTTTACTGTCTGCCTCTAATATTGCCTTGCAAAGGCCGCTATCATTTACCCGCTCACACTCCTGGTGGATCAGCACCGTAAGCGGGGTATCCTGCACGCGGTTATCTGTGAGGCTTTTTGAAAGCTCTCTCAACTCTGACAGCGAATCATTAATAATGCCGCTGATACGTGAGATATTGGCGGTAATATCAGGGTGGCGGTTTTCAAATTCCATTTTCTGCGAAAAAATAGAGGCCAGTGTGAGCTTTTGCGCCACGCTATCGTGTATCTCCCGGCCGATAAACTGCATGGTCTGCTGCTGCACATTTAATTGTATATGGAGCAGTTCCACCTTATGCTGCTCTTCGATCAGCGCTTTTTCTTTTTCATGAATTACTTTTCTGCGCCGGTACTGGAAAATAAAAACT
Source organism: Chitinophagaceae bacterium (assembly GCA_035326305.1). Lineage (GTDB taxonomy): Bacteria > Bacteroidota > Bacteroidia > Chitinophagales > Chitinophagaceae > DAOLFO01. The sequence goes on along the minus strand of DAOLFO010000110.1, from coordinate 1,700 downwards.
ATTGTGCCGATGACAAAAATCAGCAGGATGACATTTACGACTATGATAAATAATGTTATTTCGGTCTGCCCCATAAAAAAGCTATAATAAAACAAGTATACATCAGGTAGTTAAATGCCATCTGGAAATACCAGTATATTACCAGGATATGCATATTCTCATCTGTACGGAGTATGTTATACAATCCATAGTAGGGCAGGGAGCCAACATAAAATATTAACGCCCCGATGCTTACCCAGAACATGGTGTCTGCCTTGAAGTTTAATAACCTGTCCGTTTGTATAAACCGTAAAAAGAAAACAATAATGAGCCCTGCTAATAACACATTCCCCACTGTATAAGAAAAAGAGTTGATCCACCCCTCCAGGGTACCTACTGCTACCAGCTCATATATGTATGCCCCAATAAAGAGCAATGTCGCAATTACGGGCAGCACTCTTCTTCTATACGGTTTAAACTCCTGGTAAAACAACCAGAAGAAAAAAAGCATCTGGAGAGGCATAGCGAAATAACGATATATGCCCGCACCCGCTTTGACACCCTGGTAATTGTTGACGAATATAGCAGTGACTTCAGCTATTACTATCAGCAACAGATAAAAAGGGAACCATTTCCAATAGGTATCTTTTATTTTTTTCCAAGACAAAAACCCTGCTATACAAGCCAGCAACTCCAATACATGCAGGCCATTAATGATAAGATCGTATCTGCTCATTCCTGTCAATAATTATCCCCGCCATCCTCTCCTTCCGGGAAATCGCCTTCACCCGGAGGTGGTGGCCTCAGATCACCCTGGTTAAGCACACCGCCGCCGCCGCCGCCATTGCCTCCCATCATCATTTTTCTTACCCGGACGGTGTCCCCACCGAATAGCAGTTGCTTCAACGGGGTGGGTTTACATTTTTCCGGTCCTATATGCCAGGGATCAAAGTCTACATTACTCTTCCCGTTTTTATAAGTAGCCGTCAGAAAAGCGGTATGATGCAGCGCATACTCAGGTTTAAACCCTAATTCTTTCATGCCTACTTCATCCGGGTATTTGGCATAATAGATATGCATGCCCAGCCCCATGCTGTCCGGGTTACAGCCCTGCTTGCGCAGCGTGTCTTCTATTTTCCAGATATAATGTTTTAATTCCTGCAGGCTAAACCAGAGGGAGAGCGCATCTTCCCGGCCGGTACCTTCTATCAGCGCTTTTCCTTTGTCTGCCTGGTAGGCCTTTGTCATTTCAAGTGCAATGCGTGCATCTATCATGCCGGCAGGTTCCTTTCCCTGAAATTCGTTTTCCCAGGGATGTGGCTTTTCCTGTTTTTGTTTACAGGCAATGAGCAGCAGGCAGCAGCCTGCAATAACAATAAAGGGGCGGGTTTTCTTTCTCATAGTAATATCTTTTGAATCAATTTTTTATATTCCAAAAGTATTACTAAAAGATGTAATAAGAATACCGTTAAAAAACGGAAGGGCTTCCGTTTTTTAACGGTGGTGAATACGGCCCTGTGCCGGGGGTCTTACCCTTTTAATACTTCGCGGGAAATAACGATCTTCTGTATCTCGCTGGTGCCTTCGCCGATGGTGCAAAGCTTGGCATCACGGTAATATTTTTCCACCGGGAAATCTTTGGTATATCCGTATCCCCCAAATATTTGCACCGCATCGGTGGCCGCTTTTACGGCTACTTCGCTGGCATAATATTTTGCCAT
>DAOLFO010000109.1:0-9617 GCA_035326305.1 Chitinophagaceae bacterium | reverse complement strand
ACTGCACAGTAGCCGGCGCCTGGCAAAACGTGCTGTCATTGGTACGAAAATCAACCTGCGGCCTGTCTATAATAGTAATCTGCTTCGTTACTGAATCCGTACAATTTGCATACCGGTTGATGAGCTTTACGTTATATGTGCCCGGAGTAAGGTAGGTTTTTGTAGGATTAATCTGTGCGGACACCGTGCCATCCCCAAAGTCCCAGGAAGAGGTAAGCGGGGAAGCCGATGAATTATTCTGAAAAGAAACAGGCTGGCCCAGGCATACATTATCCGGGGCTGTAAAATCTGTGGTGGTGCTGCTAATCGTAATTTGTTTTTGTATACGCCCGGTACAGCCCAGGCTGCTGCGGGAGTTCAGCGTGACAGTATAAGTACCGGCTGCATTATAAATTGTTGTTGGATTGGTAGCCGTGGAGGTCTGCCCGTTGCCAAAATCCCATTCGTAACTGATAGTTCCTGGCCCGCTCGACTGGTTATTAAATGTGATAGCAAAAGGGGCCTGGCAGCGGGATGGCTGGGAAAAATCAAAGTTTGTGCTGACAGCGCCCACGACTCTAATATAACTGTTACGGGTGACCGTACGGGTGCACCCATTGCTGCTGGTGACCCGCAGGGTGACGGAGTAATAACCTTCTTCAGTATAGGTATGAGCCGGGTTTTGCTGTGTAGAGGTAGTGCCATCCCCAAAGTTCCATAGCCAGCCGGTAATAGTGCCACCAGCTACGGTGGAGGCATCTGTAAACTGTATAGCGGAAGGTACACAGCCCAATTGAATATTTGCTGAAAAACTGACTGCCGGAGCCGGGTAAACAGTAATATAATCCAGCCGTTCAGCCTGGCTGATGCCATCGGCATTCTGCACCACCAGCCTCACACTGTATACACCGGGTGTACTGAAAGTAATAACAGGATTTTGCACACTGGATAGTGTACCATTGCTTATTTCCCAGTTCCAACTGGTAGGGTTGCCTGTAGACTGGTCAGTAAACCGGACTGTCAGGGGAGCACATCCGGCAGTAACATTGGCTGTAAACGCAGCCACCGGAGACTGGCTAATGCCCTGGTCAGCAATACCAATAAAGAGAATGGCCAGCAGGTGTTTTACAATTCGATTATAAAAAACAAAGTTTATCAATCAGGCAGGGTTTAGTCCAACTTGTCAAACGAAACATTATGCTAAAAATTATTTGCTTAAAATACTTACGAAAGAAAAAAAGATTAACCGGAGCGGCCAGGGAAATAGCTCATGGGCAACAGATTTAGGTAAAAATAAAAAGTAAATCTACAACTTTTCCAGTCTCAGTTTACGGATATCCCCTGTAATGTGGATAGAGGCTTCCACATAGGTCCAGCTGTTCTTATCTATTTTCCAGGTACCATTCAGGAGGATCAGGGGTTCTGCTACATTCTGAAAACTTGCCATAATCGTCCGGTTTTCTGCATCGCCTTCCCACACACCTGTTTTTTCCGTCGCAGGGCCCTGTATAGCATCCACTGTTTTACTCTTATAAAACTGAAAGACATAGGCAGAAAACTCCGCTGTGCGGGAAGTGCCGTTGTGGCTAAATGAAACCACCTTCCACTGGCCGCTCGTCATAGCGTCCATAATGCGGTTCTCCTGGATTCTTTGTATTGTTTTTTTACAGCCGGACAGCAGCAAGGGGGCAAATATAAGCAGGGTAATACGGCGCATAGGGCAGGTTTGGCCCTTACAAAATAAGGATTAACCATTACCTGTGCAATGGTAATTTTATCATGCCCGGTGATGCTTATCGTGAAGGGAAGGCCGGGTCCTGCTTTATCTCATTGATCTGCAGCGTATGCCTTGCCGTATGCCCGGTAATAAACAGCATAAACTGGTAGCAGTCAACCGATCCAAACGGAAAAGCCATTACCCGGTTACGAAAATCTTCAGTTGTGGTTTTTACATATTTGGTATGCCGGGCCCTGTCTTTTTTAAATTCTTCCAGCGCCTGTACCGCAGTGGCCCAGCCGGCTTTGGCAGGTTGTAATGTTTCCGGGGCTTTATTTTTCTGGTTCCTGTCCCTTATCCCTTTTTGCAACTCCTCATCACTGAATTTCACCTCCTTTCTTTTCTCCGGGTCAGCCGGTAATTTCATAACCGAATCCAGTGTATTCCAGAGTTGCTCCTCAGTCAGTACAATATGATATACACATTCCCGGATGCTCCAGCGATCAGCAGCAGTCCTGAAGTTTAGCTGCGCCTCTGACAGGCCTTTTACACTGGCGTATAAATCCTCTTTTGTTTCTTTGAGCTGAGACACAGCCAATTTTCTTTCCTGCTTGCTTAAGGATGTCACATTAAGCGTGCCGGCCATACCGGTAATGACAAGAAGGGTAAGCAGCAGGCGGCCTTTGGTTCTTTTCAGCATGGCAAGAATATTAAAGGTTTAATAAAATGAACCGGATCAATCGCTGCCAGAGGGTATGTTTTTTCAAAGGTAAGTATCTTTTACAAACAGCAACACCTCCCGTTTTTCCTGAAAGAAGCTTTGCAGGCATTACTTTTAGTTACTTTGCTGATAATCCGTTTCAGCTTAATTAACATCCAAATATGCACATATCTGAGATTATTTCGTTCCTGGAGTCAGTAGCCCACCCCTCTTTGCAGGAACCGTATGACAATGCCGGCCTGCTCACTGGCAACCCATCCTGGAGCTGCTCCGGCATCCTCTGCAGCCTTGATGTGACGGAAGAAGTAGTAGCGGAAGCCGCCGGGAAAGGCTGTAACCTGGTGGTGGCCCACCACCCTGCTATTTTTACAGGGCTAAAAAAAATAACCGGCAGCAATTATACCGAACGAACCATTATACTCGCCATCAAAAAAGATATTGCCATTTATGCCATACATACTAACCTCGACAATATCCGGCATGGGGTAAATGGAAAGATTGCTGAAATAATCGGGCTGAAAAACATACAGGTGCTGGCGCCTAAAGGCGGGAATACCCTGAAGAAACTGTTCACATTTGCCCCTGCTGACCATGCTGACCGGGTGCGGGCTGCCCTGTTTGCCGCAGGCACCGGACATATCGGGCAGTATGATGAATGCAGCTTCAACACACCCGGCACCGGCACCTTCCGGGCAGGTGCCGGCGCCAACCCCTATGTGGGCGAAACCGGAAAACAGCACCAGGAACATGAAATCCGCATCGAAACCATCTTTCCTGCCTGGCTGGAAAGTAAAGTAATCGCTGCGCTCAAAAAATCGCACCCTTATGAAGAAGTGGCCTATGACATAGTACCACTGGCCAACCCACACCCGGAAACAGGAGCTGGACTGGTAGGCGAACTGGAGCTGCCGCTGCCGGAAGAGGATTTCCTGGCCCTGCTGGAAAGCCGTTTTGAAGCAAAGGGTATCCGCCATACCCGCACTGTCGGTCGCCCCATCAGCCGGGTAGCCGTATGCGGAGGAGCAGGCAGCTTTCTCATTTTCAGCGCTTTACGGTCGAATGCCGATGCCTATGTCACTGCAGATGTGAAATACCACGAGTTTTTTAATGCGGATGGGAAAATGCTGCTGGCCGATATTGGCCATTTTGAAAGCGAACAGTGGACAATTAGCCTGCTGCAGGACATTTTGCTGCAAAAATTTCCTACCTTTGCCGTCCTTAAAACGGCTGTAAACACTAATCCCGTGTTTTATTTTCGCAGATAAGCAATGAAACCGGCAGGCGGCAGCAGCCAAAGTCAAATATCAAACTATACCATGGCACAAGTTAAAGAGTTCTCTGTAGAGGAAAAATTAACGGCATTAGTCAACCTGCAAAAGATAGACAGCAAGCTGGACGAGCTGCACATACTGAAAGGAGAGCTGCCCATGGAAGTAGCCGACCTGGAAGATGAAATACAGGGCCTGCATGCCCGCCAAACCCGCATTGAAGAAGAAATCAACGGTGTAACAGAATTTATCCAGCAACGGAAAGATGCGATCAAAGAAGCGGAAGCGCTGGAAAAAAAATACGAAAAGCAAAGCTCCAACGTAAAAAACAACCGTGAGTTTGAAGCTATCAACAAAGAGATAGAAATGCAGCAACTGGAAGTGAAGCTGGCAGAAAAACATATCAAAGATGCCACAGAGGAAATAGCGGAAAAAGCAGTACTGCTGGAAAAAGCGAAGAAAAACATTGCCGCCAAGGAAGGTATCCTGGGTACTAAAAAGGGCGAGCTGGAAAAGATCATTGCGGCAAATGAAAAAGAAGAGAAGCATTTTAATAAGCTGGCTGCTGGAGCAAAAGAAAACGTGGATCCCCGTTTATTTGCCAGCTATGAAAAAATCAGGAAAAGCTACCGTAATGGTCTTGCCGTGGTACCAGTGGAAAGAGATGCCTGCGGCGGATGCTTCTACTCCATCCCCCCGCAAAAGCAGAGCGAAATCAAGCAGCACAAAAAAGTAATGATCTGCGAAAACTGCGGCCGCATCCTTGTGGACGAAGACCTGAACAACAGCATCGAAATAAAATAATTTTTTTTCTTTTTTTATTTCCCCCTTGCCTGCAAGGGGGGTTTTTATTTGCCTGCAACACCGGCTGTATTTGCCCCTAAAAGATTAATTTGCCTGCTGTATGCTGCAGCGTCTTTCCATACAGAACTATGCCATCATTGATGAGCTGGTCATTGATTTTTCCCGGCAACTGAATATCATCACAGGGGAGACCGGGGCCGGCAAATCCATTATTATGGGCGCCCTGAACCTGATACTCGGAGAACGGGCTGATACAGGTGTACTGGTCAATAAGGAGAAAAAATCAGTAATAGAAGGCTGCTTCAGCGTTGCAAAAAACAATACGGTGCTGGCATTCCTGAAAGATAATGACCTGGACATACAGGATGAATTGTTTATCCGCAGGGAAATCAGCCCTGCCGGCAAAAGCCGTTCCTTTATCAACGATACACCTGTAACGCTGTCCCAACTCCAGGCACTTGGCTCACGGCTTGTAGACCTGCACCAGCAGTTTGATACTTTATCGCTGGGCGACTCTGGTTTTCAGCGGGAAGTGATAGATGCACTGGCAGGCAACAGCAGCCTGCTGCTGCAGTACCAGCAGGCATATCGCCAGTGGCAGCAGGTGGAAAATGAGTACGCAGCCCTGGCTGCTGCCAAAAGCCAGTTTGAAAAAGAAGCAGACTACAACCGTTTTCAATATACCGAGCTGGAAGAAGCCGGCTTTAGCGAAGATGAGCTGGAGCGTACTGATGCGCAGCTAAAGCTGCTCAGTAATGCAGAAGGCATTAAATCCGCATTAGACAAAGTATACTATGCGCTGGATGAAAGCGAAACACCGGTAGTACAGCAGATCAGGAGCCTCATCAGCCAATTAAATCATTACGCTACCTATCACCCGGCGCTGCCGGCGCTTATTGAGCGCTTGCAGGCAGTACAGGTGGAGCTGAAAGATATTGCCGGCGAAACAGGGCATATCAGCGGGCAAATCAATTACGACCCGCAGGAAATAGAGAAAATGAATGAGCGCCTGTCGTTGGGGTATAAGCTGCAGAAAAAGCACGGCGTATCGTCTACCCGGGAGCTGCTGGCCATACAGCGTGAGCTGGAAGAAAAGCTGCAGGCCGTTTTTAATATTGATGAAAAATTAACCGGGAAGGAAAAGGAAAAAGCAGAGCGGCTCAAAGAAGCCGGCAGGCTGGCCCGCCAGCTTACCGAGCTGCGGATGGCACAGGCGGCCCCGCTTGAAAAAAAGGTAAACAAGCTGCTGACGCAGGTAGGCATGCCCAATGCCCGCCTGAAGGTGGAGATAAAAGAAACCCCGCTCCACCCTCACGGCAGTGACTCAGCAGAGTTTTTATTTGATGCCAACAAAAGCGGACAGTTTTTGCCCGTACGAAAGGTAGCCAGTGGCGGTGAGCTGAGCCGGCTGATGCTCTGCATCAAATCGCTGGTGGCACAGTCTATGAACCTGCCTACGCTCATCTTTGATGAAATTGACACCGGTATTTCCGGCGAGGCCGCCCGACAGGCAGGTATCATTATGAAAGGGCTGGCAGCCAGCCGCCAGATCATCTGTATCACCCATCAGCCGCAGATAGCCGGTAAGGCCGATGCTCATTATTTTGTTTATAAAGAAATACAGGGCAACGCCGTAAAAACAAATATCCGCCTGCTAAGCATGGATGAACGCATTACTGCTATTGCCAAAATGCTAAGCGGTGAAAAACCCACTGCCGCTGCTATCGAAAATGCCCGGGAAATGGTCAGCAACTAAGCTTATGCGTGAAGCCGGTATTTTCCTGCTATTTCTCCTTGCGGTAGTATTACCGCTTTATTATTTTATTCCTGGCTGAAAAAAAGCATAGTGCCGGAGCGGTCTTTCCCCCGGCTGTTTTTATACTTGTTTACCAGCCTGGCCATAGCCGGTATATGGATTGTTTTATTCGGCTGGCTTATCCTCCGGGTATTTTTTCCCGGTTTACGTGTACATTAGTGCCTCACTTTCCGGTTATGAATGGCCTTTTGAAGTTTATCTTTTTTGCTGTGGTGGGCGGGCTCGGTTTTTATGCCGGCATCTTCGTGTACCGGCTTTTAAATAAAAAGATCAAAGATGCCGCAACGGGGCAGGCCGCATTCGGCTACAGCCTGCTGCTGATCCTTGCCTGCGCAGCATTATTCATCGCCTGTGTGTACCTGCTGGTATATGGTTATGCCTGGCTGGCCCTGTAAGATGATTTATCATTATTTTTACCCGCATATTTTAATAAAACCAAACCAATATGGCTTACAATCTGCTCAAAGGCAAAAGAGGCATCATCACCGGGGCGCTGGACGCTAACTCCATCGCCTGGAAAGTGGCGGAGAAAGCACATGAAGAAGGCGCCACCTTCGTACTGACCAATGCACCCATTGCCATGCGCATGGGAGAAATCAATAAGCTGGCTGAGGCTACCGGCTCGCAGATCATACCAGCCGATGCCACCAGTGTAGACGAGCTGACAACCCTGTTTACCCAATCGCAGGAAGTATTAGGAGGCAAGATTGATTTTGTGCTGCACTCCATAGGCATGAGTGTAAACATCCGGAAAAAAATTCCCTATACCGAATCGAATTACGACTACTTCATGAAAGGGATAGATGTATCGGCCATGTCTTTACACAAAATGCTGGCCGTAGCCAAAAAGCTGGACGCTATCAACGAATGGGGAAGCGTAGTGGCCCTTACCTATATGGCAGCACAGCGTACCTATCCCTTCTATACCGATATGGCCGATATCAAAGCTATGCTCGAATCCATTGCCCGCAGCTTTGGCTACCACTATGGCGTGGAGAAAAAAGTACGTATCAATACGGTATCACAGTCGCCTACCAAAACCACGGCAGGCACCGGCATCAAAGGCTTTGGCGATTTTTATGACTATGCCAATGCTATTGCCCCGTTGGGAAATGCCAGCGCAGAAGACTGTGCTAACTACTGCATCACGCTTTTCTCTGACCTTACCCGCATGGTGACCATGCAAAACCTCTTTCACGATGGTGGCTACTCCACCACTGGCGTCAGCAATGTGATCATGGAAAAGATGGGACTGGGTGAGTAAAGAAAGTAAAAAGAACGCCGGCTGTAACCGGAAAAGTAAAAGCCTCCCGACGGGAGGCTTTTACATGTTCAGTACTCGTACCTTATAGCCAGGTGTAATTTAATATTCATCTTCATTAAACAGAAAATCATCCTGCGTGGGATAATCAGGCCAGATGTCTTCAATCGTTTCATACACATCCCCCTCATCCTCCAGCTCCTGCAGGTTCTCCACCACCTCTATGGGTGCACCAGAACGAATAGAGTAATCTATCAACTCATCTTTCGTAGCCGGCCATGGCGCATCTTCCAGGTACGAAGCTAATTCTAAGGTCCAAAACATCTTTCGCTCTTTTTTAAATTTTTATAGAATAAAAATGGGGACAATTCCCCTAATTTTCCGCAAATGTAGCTGTATTAACGAATTTTCCAAATCTATAGTTGTCACACAGCTTAACAAGATTTTCTTAAAAAACCAACCCGTTATTATTACCTACTTTTGCCACCTGCCGCCTGGCAGGCATTAAATGATTAAACAAACAGGCATTTGTCTGCATGATTACCGGAAAAAAAATTTTTAAAGCCTACGATACCGTAGAAGTGCTGAAAGGGGTGGATATCAGCATTGCACAGGGTGAAGTGGTAGCCATTGCCGGCCCCTCAGGATCAGGCAAAAGCACCCTGCTGCACATACTGGGTACGCTGGACAGGGCCGACAGCGGTACAGTATCTGTTAATGGGACAGTAGTAAGCAGCCTGGAAGGGAAAAAGCTGGCTGCTTTCCGCAACAGGCATATCGGTTTTGTATTCCAGTTTCATCACCTGCTGCCGGAGTTTTCGGCCATTGAAAATGTATGTATACCCGGCTGGCTGGCCGGGCGCAAAAAAACGGAAGTGCGGGCTGAAGCAGAAGGGCTGCTGGCCATGCTTGGCCTCAGTCACCGGCTTGATAATAAGCCCAACCAGCTATCCGGCGGCGAGCAGCAGCGGGTGGCAGTGGCCCGTGCGCTTATCAACAAACCAGATATTATATTCGCTGATGAGCCTACGGGCAACCTCGACTCAGCCAATGCCAGGGAGCTGCACCAGCTTTTTTTTGAGCTGCGCAAAAATTTTAACCAGACATTCCTCATCGTTACCCACAATGAAGAACTGGCCGGTCTCAGCGACCGGGTACTGCATATGAAAGATGGAAAGATAGTGGAATAAAGGCCCGCTGACAGATAAATGCCGATGATGACCGGTGACTACCCGGTAGCCTGTTAACTACCTTTCCTGATTCATAAAATATGATGCCTGCAAACTTTCCGGGCCAGAAAAAGAACTATTACTTCCCAATACAAAACTTCCCGAATATAGTCCCCAATATATCCCTGTCCACTTCCACCTGCCCGGTGATCTCGCCTAAGTAATGCAGGCACCGGCGTATATCGGGAGCCAGCAGATCACCGCTAAGCTGGCTATCCATACCGGTTCGTATAGCCAGCAAGGAGTCTCTTACCTTCCGAAGCGCATTAAGATGGCGTGTATTAGTTACTACTGAATCCCCGGTGCCGCTACCTTTCGCCATTACCAGCTGATACAGCTTCTCTTTCAAATCCTCTACGGTATGCACACCCGCCTGCTCCTCTTTCACAGATAAGATAAGGACGGGCAACGATACCTCCTTGCAGGAATGCTGCAAGCTGCTCAGTTGCTCCGCGTCCAGCAGGTCGGCTTTTGTAAATACAATGAAAGGTTCCGTTGTCCCATCTTTCACCAGCTCCTTCGCGGCTGCAGCCACTTCCCCCACCTTTGCAGAAGATGCATCGGCCAGGTATACCAGGATAGAAGAGGCTGCTATTTTTTCATAGGCCTTGCGTATGCCTATCTGCTCAATAGCGTCTTTTGTGTCCTCCCGGATACCCGCAGTATCATTGAAGCGGAATAAGAGGCCTTTTATCGTCAGTGTTTCTTCTATAGTATCCCGGGTAGTACCGGCTATATCGCTGACAATAGCCCGCTCTTCGTTCAACAGCGCATTCAGCAATGTAGATTTGCCCGCATTCGGCTTGCCGGCTATCGTTACCG
>DAOLFO010000458.1:0-1983 GCA_035326305.1 Chitinophagaceae bacterium | reverse complement strand
CCCGAAAAACGGGGGGCCGGCCGCCATAAGCGCTACCCATAGCTGCCACTGCGCCTGCAGCGCACCAAACGCCTGGTCAAACAGGCGGATAAACCCAATGAACACGGCCGCCTTTACAATAGTGGCCATAAAGGAAGTAAACACTGTAGGCGCCCCGTCGTATACGTCGGGTGTCCAGAAATGAAAGGGCGCCGCCGATACCTTAAAGGCCATAGAAAACAGCAGCAGCAACATGCCTGCTATGGGCAGCAGGGCCGGCTGTGCAGCACCAAGGCTCATGGCATCTGTATTGAAGGTGCCCGAAGCGCCATAAATAAGCGCTATGCCCATCAGCATGATGCCTGTGGAGAAAGCGCCCATCAAAAAATATTTCAGCGAAGCTTCATTGCTTTTCAGATTGCGCTTATCACTGCCGGTGAGTATGTACAGCGGTATAGAAATAATCTCAATCCCTAAAAATAAAATAAGCAGCGACTTGAAAGCACAGGTCAGTATCACACCGCACAAGATGAAAAATATCAGTGCAAAATATTCCGCATAGTTTATACCCACTTTCTCCATATCCCGCCCCGACAGGATTGCATATAAAAGCGTGGCAAAAAGCAGTACAGTTATCACCAGCAGGGCAAAGCGGTCAAAATGCATCATGCCGCTCACACTGAACGGGAAGAAACGGACTCCGTTCATCTCCAGCAAATTGGCAACCAGCAATAGGAATAAGCCCGATACCGCCACGCCACGCACAGCCGCCTTTGACCGCAGCCACAGGCCCGCGAAGAGCAATACCACACCCAAAACTCCTGATAATACTAATGCGTTCATACCTTATTCTCTTACTTCTTTAGCAGATGTAACACATCCGACTGTTTTAATATAGCGTCTGATATATCGTTTGTCAGGTCAAGCACCGGCTTAGGATATACACCCAGCACAAAAATGATGATCACTATTACTGATAGTGCCAGCTTTTCGTTCAGCTTAATATCTTTTCCAGAAGTGGTCAGCGCTGTTGTTTCCCCATAAAAAGCTTTCCGGATCAGCATCAGCGTATATACTGCCGCCAGGATGATGCAAAGCAATGCCAGCACCGTGAGGATAACATTATACTTCGTCACCTGCGAGCTGAAAATACCTGAGAACATCAGGAACTCACCAACAAAAGCATTGGTAAGCGGCAGTGCAATATTGGCGAGCGCTATTACCACAAACAAAATAGCCATAGCCGGCGCTTTTTGTGCAATACCCCCGAGGGCGGATAATTTGCGGGTACCAAATTGCCGCTCTATCAGCTCCACTACTATCCATAGCCCGATAATGTTGATACCGTGGTTAAACATTTGTATCATCACACCCTGCAGGGCCACTTTATGCTCAGCAAAAATCGCCAGGCACATCAGCCCGATATGCGCAATAGAGGAGTAAGCCACCAGCCGCTTCATATCATCCTGCTGTATGGCGATCAGCGATGCATAGATCATCCCGATAACAGCCATGGAAGAAATAGTATCTCCCCAGGAGTAAGAAGCCACCGGTAATACCGGCAGCAGCCAGCGCAGCAATCCAAACACGCCCATTTTCACCATCACCCCGCTCAGCACCATGGTAGTGGCAGTAGGCGACTGCTCATAGGTATCAGGCTGCCAGGTATGAAAGGGGAATATGGGCATTTTTACTGCAAAAGCAATAAAGAACAGCCAGAACAACCATGATTGCTGCTTTGTAGAAAGCTGTGCATTGTAAAACGACTCCATGGCAAACGACTGGTCAGGCGTATGCGCATATACATACAGTATGCCTATCAGCATCAGCAGGGAGCCGGCAAATGTGTAAACAAAAAATTTGAAGGTAACGGCTATCCGTTTTTCCCCACCCCACTGAGAGCAGAGGAAATAAGCCGGTATGAGTGCCAGCTCCCAGAAAAAATAAAACAGGAGCGCATCAGTAGCCACAAACACACCCAGTATGCCCGCCTGTGAAAGCAGC
>DAOLFO010000108.1:0-9670 GCA_035326305.1 Chitinophagaceae bacterium | reverse complement strand
GGCTGGCCAACCTGGCAAAAGACAGGGTAGCACCGCAGGAAAATGCACCTGCCATTGTATGGCTGAGCTATAATGTGCATGGCAATGAAACATCTTCTTCTGAAGCAGCATTGCTCACCATCTTTGCACTGGCTGATCCGAAAAATGCCCAAACAAAAGAATGGCTGAAAAATACTGTGGTGATTATGGATCCCTGTGTAAACCCGGATGGCAGAGACCGGTATGTCAACTGGTTCAACTCCGTGGTGGGTATGCAATACAATCCCCGGCTGGATGCCCGGGAGCACCGGGAGCCCTGGCCCGGTGGCAGGACTAACCATTACAACTTTGACCTGAACCGTGACTGGGCCTGGCAAACACAGGTAGAAAGCCAGCAGCGCATTAAACAATATAACCAATGGATGCCGCAGGTGCATGTGGACTACCATGAGCAGGGTATCAACCAGCCTTATTATTTTGCTCCCGCCGCACAGCCCTATCACGAAGCTATTACCAAATGGCAGCGTGACTTCCAGGTAACGATTGGTAAAAACCATGCAAAATATTTTGACCAGAACGGCTGGCTTTATTTTACCAAAGAAATATTTGATCTCTTTTATCCTTCTTACGGCGATACCTACCCGGTATATAACGGCGCTATCGGTATGACGTACGAACAGGGCGGCGGCGGCGCAGCCGGCCTCGGGGCAGATACTGATGAAGGAGATACGCTCACACTCTATGACAGGGCGCTTCATCACTACACCACTTCCCTCAGCACAGTAGAAGTGTCTTCTGTGCATGCCAGCTCCCTTATCCGTGAGTTCAGAAAATTTTTTAACGATGCAGTAAGCGGTAATACCGGATTGTATAAATCATATATCATAAAAAATACTCCCGAAGATGCACAGCGTATCAAAGCCTTGCTAACGCTGCTTGATAAAAACGGCATACAGTATGGCACCGGCAGCGGCAGTGGCCGCGGCTATAATTATCATACCGGTAAGGAAGAAAGCTTTTCCGTTGGTGCAGGAGATATTGTTATCAGTTCGGCCCAGCCCAGGGCCACGATGGTGCAGGTATTGTTTGAGCCGCAATCCAGGCTGGTTGACTCTGCCACCTACGATATTACTGCATGGGCTATGCCTTATGTATACGGCGTAAAAGCCTATGCCAGCAAAGCCGCTATCAACGCAGGCCCCGGAAAAATACTGCCCGACTTCACGCCCAATACCGGTGCTGACAGCTATGGTTATGTATTACGCTGGCAGGGTATGCAGTCGGCAAGGGCTATGGCCGCCCTGCTAAAGCAGGGCATCAAGCTGCGTTTTTCCGAAGCGCCTTTTGAAGTAAACGGGCAGCGCTTTGGCAGAGGATCACTGATTGTCCTGAAAAGAGGAAATGAAAAATTTGGAGCAGGCCTCTGGCCTTTGGTAAATAAGCTGTGCAATGAACAGCAGGTAAATGTGGTGCCTATTTCCACCGGCATGGTGGACAAAGGCTTTGATATGGGCAGCTCAAAAGTACACCCGCTGCTGGCGCCAAAAATAGCTATGCTGACCGGTGAAGGGGTAGGCTCCAATGCTGCAGGCGAAGTATGGCATTTCTTTGAAAAAGACCTGGGCTACCCTATTACGCTCATCAATGCCAATGATATCGGAAGGGCAAAATGGAATGATATTGATGTGCTGATACTGCCGGATGGCAACTATCGCTTCCTGGGTGATAAGGCACAATCAGAAGCGTTTACCCAATGGATCATCAGGGGCGGCAGCGTAGTGGCGCTGGAAGGAGCAGTGGCCCAACTGGCCCGCCAGGACTGGAGCGTCATCAAGTCAAAAAAAGAGGAGGATAAAGACAGCGCAGATAAAAAAGATCCATATACGGCGCTGAAGGTATTTGAAAACAGGCAGGCAGATGCCATACCGCCCACCACTCCCGGCGCCATCTTCCGTGTGGATGCAGACAGCAGTAACCCGCTGATGTATGGCTACCCTGATTACTATTACACGCTTAAGCAGGATGCGGCTGTGTATGAGTTTATCAAATCCGGCGGCTGGAATGCCGGGTTTATTAAAAAAGATAACCAACTGGCCGGCTTTGTGGGCCATAAGCTGAAGGAAAAGCTGAAAGACGGGATGGTATTTGGCATACAAAATCTTGGCAGCGGATCAGTAAGCTACCTGACAGACAATGTGCTGTTCCGCAATTTCTGGGAAAATGGCAAGCTGCTTTTCTGCAACGCCGTTTTCTTCACCCGCTGATAACGGCAATAAGCTGTTTCAAAAAATAAAGGGAACCGCAGTGGTTCCCTTTATTTTTTATTTGCCATCAGAGCTTTATCTCCTCCTCATGCGCATCAAAAAATTTATACTCTGTAAGGTGGTAGCTGGTATCGGCTTCCACTTTTGTTTTTTGCTTAAACTTCTTATTCCAGTTGGCCATTTTAGTAGCCCAGGGCCAGCCCTTGGTCAGGTAGGCGTGCATGATGGGGTTTACCACCAGCTTCAGCCCTTTATGCTTATGGGTAATAAGATAGTTCAGGTTCTTTTCAATTTCATCCTCCAGCAGTATGGTGGATGAAATTTTTCCCGTGCCGTTACAACTGGGGCATACTTCCTGCGTATTGATGTTTACCTCCGGCTTCATGCGCTGGCGGGTGATCTGCATGATGCCGAATTTGGAGATGGGCAATACTGCATGCTTGGCCCGGTCGGGTCGCATAAACTCTTCCATCTTCTCCACCAGTTTGCGCTTGTTTTCGGGCAGCTTCATATCTATGAAGTCTACCACGATGATGCCACCAAGATCACGCAGGCGCAACTGCCGGGCTATTTCTTCTGCCGCCTCCAGGTTTGTTTCCAGCGCATTTTGCTCCTGGTTATTGCTCACGCTTTTGTACCCGCTGTTTACATCTATCACGTGCAGCGCTTCCGTATGCTCGATGATGAGATAGGCGCCGCTGTTCAGGTTAACCGTTTTACCAAAGGAAGATTTTACCTGCTTGGTAATACCAAATGAGTCAAAAATGGGTGACCCGTTCTGGTAGTAAGAAACGATATCGGATTTTTCCGGCGCAATGCGCTGTATATAGCTTTTGGTATCCGCATATATATTGCGGTCGTTTACCACTATCTTATTAAAGTCGGCATTTAGCAGGTCGCGGAGTATACTGTTTGTCTTCGTTTGCTCGCTCAGCACTTTGGCGGGCGGCACAGCTCCTTTGAGGTTACGCTGAATGGTCTTCCACATTTCGGCCAGTACCGACAGGTCTTCATGCAGCTCCGCTGTATTTTTCCCTTCTGCAGCGGTGCGCACTATCACGCCAAAGTTTTTCGGCTTGATGGCTTCCACTATTTTCTGCAGGCGCTTTCGCTCTTCGGCGGAGTGTATTTTGCGGGATACGGCTACGATGTTGTTGAACGGCGTGATGACCACAAAACGGCCGGGCAATGATATCTCACAGCTCAGCCTGGGGCCTTTTGCCGCAATCGGCTCTTTGAGGATCTGCACCAGTATATTGGGCTTGCCGCCCAGCACTTCGTTTATCTTGCCGGTCTTGATGATTTCAGGCTCTATTTCAAATTTTGCAAAGTCCAGCCCGTTCTCGCTTTTGTCAGCGATGGTCATGGCGGTAAACTTCAGCAAGGATTTGGCATACGGGCTGAGATCAGTATAATGGAGAAAGGCATCTTTTTCAAAGCCAACGTCCACAAAGGCAGCGTTCAGACCGGGGATCAGCTTTTTCACTTTTCCCAGGTACAGGTCGCCTACCGCAAAGCGGGCATCGCTTTTTTCGCTGTGAAGCTCTACGAGTTTCCTGTCTTCCAGCAGGGCGATCTCCACACCCTGAGGAGCAGCATTAATAATGAGTTCTTTGTTCATTACAGCTTACAAATAAAAGTATATCACCAATGGGTGCTGTAAGTACAGGCTGCCGGCTGTTTGTACATGGATGCAGAGAGAGGGTTTTGCAGAGATCGGTGAGCGGGGTGCAAACGAGTATAACAAACAACCGGTAAACCTGATTCATCCCACCTGTGCCGGTGGGATGAATGCAAGAGGAAAGAAATTATTTATTTCTTTTCTTATGACGGTTCTTTCTTAGTCTTTTCTTCCGCTTGTGCGTCGCAATCTTATGACGTTTTCTTTTTTTACCGCAAGGCATAGTCTGATAATTTTAAAATCTGTTTAATGAATTAAATAAGGTTTACTTAATTATGTTATTTCCGCAAGGCGGATATTCTTTTTTCTATCTCTCCTTTCATGTCGGCCCTCTTCACCAGGGGCAGGCTTTTTTCGTACCAGTCTGCCGCTTCCGCTTTTTTATCCTGCCGCTCATATACATCGGCCAGCATCAGGATGGTTTCAATATTGCCGGGCTGTACCCGGTCTGCCAGTATCAAACGCTCAATGGCTTTATCCAATTGCCCGGATATTACCGAAGCTTTGGCCAGCGTGAGCTGGGCATACACGTTTGCACTGTCCCGCTGGGCTACCTCCCTTATTTTAGCGATAGCCTCCATCGGCGTGGCAGAAAGGCCGCCAAATAAATAGGTAGCGCCCAGCCCTACTTTCGCCGAATCGTTGTCCGGGTTCACTTTCAAAGACCGTTCAAACAAATCTTTAGCCTGCTCTGCCTCCCAGCGGCGCAATGCCGCATTTGGCTCCTGCTGCAGGTAGTCTAAAAATAAGCGGGCTGCAAAGGTGAGGGATTTTTCTGAATTTTCCAATCGGGCAGCTTCCGCCTCATACCAGGCATAGGGGTGAAAGTAGCCCATAGAGTCGCCCCAGAAATGGGACAACTGGTGATAAACCTTTAGCTGCTGGTCTTTTACATCACCACGGGTGATGCTGCTTTCCAGCAGGGACAGCCGGGTGCTTTGCTCAGGTGTTAACTGATTTTTGGCAACCGTGAGGATGGAGTCAATAGAAATAACAGCCTGCTCCGGCTGGGCGGGGGCAGGGCCATGGTCGTGCCCGTCATCAGGGCTGTGCACTTCTTCCGCCTGCGTAGCCTTTTCCTTCGGAACGGTACGGACAAAAACAAAAATGGCGGCTATCGCAATGACAGCTACGCCAATCGTTATCCATTGCGGTCTCTTCACTTCTCAGTAATTTTTTTGAAAAGCAAAGTTACCTGCAAAGAGGAATTAAATCAATTAAAATTAAAGAGATGCATTGCCTCCCTGTACAGGGAGCAGCGCTATTATGCATCTTCACCCGGCCCGTTGTCCGGCTTGGGCTCTTTCAGTTTTTTTACTTCTGCTACAAATTCTTTAGCAGGCTTAAATGCCGGGATATAATGCTCCGGGATGTGGACGGCAATGTTTTTCTTGATGTTACGCCCGATTTTGGCTGCTCTTTTTTTAGTAATAAAACTACCAAAGCCGCGGATATAAATGTTTTCGCCACCGGCCAGGGTGTCTTTTACTTCTTTGAACATGGTTTCCAACGTAACTAACACATCCACTTTGGGGATACCTGTCTTTTCAGATATCTGGTTGACGAGATCGGCTTTTCTCATTTTTTCAGCGCTTTTAAAGTTTCAGAATGCCAATTTAAGACAAAATTTAATGATTGTCAATAGGATATAAAAAAAAATTATTTTATATCCACTTTTTTTCTGCTTCAAAAGCCAGAAATTTATGGCCGGATATGCAAAAAATGCTCAAAAAAGCTCCTGCCCGCACCCTGCAAAACGGCTTTTCCCGCCAGCTTCTGGCCTGGAATGCCCGGCAAAACAAACGGCAAATGCCCTGGAAGGGAGAAAAAGACCCCTATAAAATATGGCTGAGCGAAATCATCCTGCAGCAAACCCGTGTAGAGCAGGGGCTGGAGTATTATAACCGGTTTATTGCTCACTATCCTACTATTGTACAACTGGCAAATGCCCCCGACACGCAGGTATTCAAACTCTGGGAAGGGCTGGGCTACTACTCCCGCTGCCGCAACCTGCTGGCAACGGCCCGCTATATTGCTACAGCAAAAAAAGGCATATTTCCCGATACCTGCGAAAGCATTCAGTCGCTCAAAGGAATTGGCCCCTATACGGCAGCGGCCATTGCTTCCTTTGCGTACAACCTGCCGCATGCCGTGGTGGATGGCAATGTATACCGGGTGCTGGCCCGTGTGTTTGGCATCCATACACCTATTGACTCCACTGCCGGAAAAAAACAGTTTACAGCCCTGGCAGAAGCATTGCTGGATAAAAAGCAGCCCGGCCTGTATAACCAGGCTATTATGGACTTTGGTGCTACTGTATGCAAGCCACTGGCACCGCTATGCGGCACCTGTATTTTTCAGAAAGAATGTTATGCTTACCAGCAAAACGAAATATCGCTTTTACCAGTAAAAGAAAAAAAGAATAAGATCCGCAAAAGATGGTTTTATTATTTAGTGATAGAATGGCGGGGGAAAACAGCGGTACGGCAACGCACTGCTAAAGATATCTGGCAGGGCCTGTATGAATTTCCGTTGACAGAATCCCCGGCAGCGCAAACACCTGAAACAATCATCCGGGAAGCGTTGCAAAAAAAATGGTGGGAGAAAAATGAATACGTCATCACTTCCGTATCACCATTATTAAAGCAGCAGCTCTCACATCAACTGATACAGGCGCAATTCATCCGCATAAAATTATCCTCAAAGCCTGTGCTGCCGGAAGGATATGAATGGGTAAATGCAGCAGAACTGAGAGCATATGCATTTCCGAGGATCATTAACGTTTTTCTGGAAGGTTGAGATTTTAGTTGATAGCGATATAACCAGCGAACAACAGCCAACCACCAACCTTACAGATACTTCCCTATCTCCTCCACCAGCTCTGTTTTAGTAATCGGCACTCCCATTATTTTATGATAACCTTTCGCATCAATCAAATACTGGTCGCGGATGATTTTAATAAGCTGCCCGTTGTTGATCTCCGGTATCAGTACCGTATCAAATCTTTTCAGCAGCTCTCCCAGGTTTTTGGGGAAGGGGCGCAGGTACCTGATATGCGCATGGCTCACGGCATGGCCTGCCGCCTGCAATTCTGTAACGGCAGATTTAATAGCGCCATAGGTAGAGCCCCAGCCCACTACCAGCAGTTTTCCTTTTTCAGGGCCGCTGTCTATATGCTGGTCAGGAATGTGTTCAGCTATCTTGTCCACTTTTTCCTGCCGCAGTTTCACCATCAGTTGGTGGTTTTCGGGGTCATAGCTGATATTGCCGGTGATGTTTTGCTTTTCCAGTCCGCCGATGCGGTGCTCCAGTCCCGGTGTGCCGGGTACTGCCCAGGGCCTTGCCAGCTTTTCGTCACGCAGGTAGGGCTGCAGCTTCTCTTCGTGATGTCCCAGCTCAGTCTTGAACTTTACATGAATGGGTGGCAGCTTATCAGCCGTGGGAAAGCGCCAGGGCTCTGCTCCATTGGCAATATACCCGTCGCTCAGGAATATCACCGGGGTCATGTGCTGTACAGTGATGCGGGCTGCCTCATACACAGCAGCAAAGCAATCAGCCGGGGTGGCGGCTGCTATTACCGGCATGGGGCATTCACCATTGCGGCCATAATAGGCCTGCAGCAGGTCTGACTGTTCTGTTTTGGTAGGCAGCCCCGTGGAGGGCCCGCCCCGCTGCACGTCTACTATCAGCAGTGGTATTTCCAGCATTACGGCCAGGCCCATTGCTTCAGATTTCAGCGCCATACCCGGCCCTGAAGTGGTGGTCACACCCAGGGCGCCGCCATACGAAGCGCCGATAGCTGAAGTGATAGCTGCTATTTCGTCCTCTGCCTGGAAAGTGCGGATGCCAAAATTTTTATGCCGGCTCAACTCATGCAAAATATCAGAGGCCGGGGTGATGGGGTAAGTGCCAAGGAAAAGCGGGAGCTCACTTTTTTGCGAAGCGGCAATAAGGCCATAAGCCAGCGCCTGGTTGCCCATAATGGAGCGGTAAGTGCCCGGCTCCATCCGGGCTTTTTCCACTTTGAAAGTAGTGGTAAAGGTTTCCGTTGTTTCTCCATAGTTATAGCCTGCCTGTAATACTTTTACGTTGCTGTCCAGTATGTCCGGTCTTTTACCAAACTTTTCTGTCAGAAACTGTATGGTGCTCTGCATCTCCCGTCCGTACATCCAGTAGAGAAAGCCAAGCACAAACATATTTTTGGCCCGGTCTTTTTCCTTCATGCCCATCGTAAACTCCTTCAGTGCCTCCCGGGTCATTTTGGTCACATCCATGCGGATGACCTCATAGCTGCAGAGCGAGTTGTTCTCCAGCGGGTTTTCCCCCTCCGGGTAGTTGGCCAGCCGCAGGTTTTTGCTGTCAAAGCCATCTGTATTTACAATAATCTTTCCGCCTTTTTTCAAAAACCCGAGATTGGTTTTCAGCGCAGCGGCATTCATGGCCACCAGCACATCACAGGCATCACCGGGAGTAAATACCCTTTCGCTGGAAAAGCGGAGCTGAAAGCCACTCACACCGGGCAGTGTGCCGATAGGGGCCCGTATCTCCGCAGGGAAGTCGGGAAACGTTGACAGATCAATGCCCAGCAGGGCCGTATTATTGGTAAACTGGGTGCCCGTAAGCTGCATGCCATCCCCGCTGTCACCGGCAAATTTTATCACTACATCCTGCAGGACTTCCTGTTTGCGACTGCTCATTTCTAAAAATTGTGGGTGCAAAATTAGGATAGTTTAGCTACTTCGGCTTACGATACCCGTAATATCACCCGGTAGGCAGCCCGCGGGATATATTAATGCAAAAACGGGAAACCAGTCATTGTTTTAAAAAGTCCTTATGCAAAACAAAGGGCCGTTGCTGACGATTTTGGTAAAATGGGTGAGAAACCAGCCTGTAATTATGATAAGTGGCGCAAGCGGAACGCTTGTTTGTGCTACCTTTCCCCGCAGTATAAACTATCTACCTGTATTATGAAAAGACAAATCTTATTGTACATGCTGGCAGCATTACCTGTGGCTGCCATTAACGCTCAAACCCGGCTGGTGGAAAAAATTACCCGCCAGGGCGACGAGCTTGTTATCCCTTACGAAAAATATGTATTGCCCAACGGGCTCACCGTGATCATCCATGAAGACCACAGCGACCCGGTAGCACATGTGGATGTAACCTATCATGTAGGCTCTGCAAGAGAGGAGATCGGCAAATCCGGCTTCGCTCACTTTTTTGAGCACATGATGTTTCAGGGCAGCGACAATGTGGGCGATGAGCAGCATTTTAAAATAGTGTCGGAATCAGGCGGCACGCTCAATGGCACCACCAACAGCGACCGTACTAACTATTATCAAACCGTACCCAGCAACCAGTTGGAAAAAATGCTCTGGCTGGAAGCAGACCGGATGGGCTTTTTGCTGGATGCCGTTACCCAGAAAAAATTTGAAATACAGCGGGAAACGGTAAAGAACGAAAGGGGTGAAAGAATAGACAATGTGCCCTATGGCCGGACTGGCGAAGTGATGTCCCAGCATTTTTATCCCTATGGTCACCCCTATTCCTGGCCGGTGATTGGCTACCTGGAAGACCTGAACCGCTCTGATGTAAATGACCTGAAAAATTTCTTCCTGCGCTGGTACGGGCCTAATAATGCCACCATCACCATAGGCGGGGATGTAAACCCAAAGGAAGTGGTTAAGCTGGTGGGAAAATATTTTGGCGCCATCCCCTCCGGGCCTAAGGGGGAAAATATGAAACC
>DAOLFO010000107.1:0-9722 GCA_035326305.1 Chitinophagaceae bacterium | reverse complement strand
CAAGATAGACTGGATGATATCTGCCAGTATCAATTCAACTATACCCGCTACTCCTTACAGCCACGCCTGAACAATACATTTGTTTCACAGGTATATGATGCGGAGTTTAACTGGGAGCTGCCAGGAGGATTTTATTTCAGCACCGATTTTACCTATACGGTAAATAATCAACTGGCAGATGGCTTTAATGCACGGGTGCCATTGTGGGGAGCCTCTCTGAGCAAGCAATTTTTAAAATTCAAAAGAGGCGAGCTGAAGCTGCGGGTAAATGATATACTGAACAGGAATGTGGGTGTAAACCGCAGCACTAATCAAAACTATATAGAGGACTCAAGAGTGAATACCCTGCGCCGGTATGCCCTGCTTTCCTTTACTTACAGCCTGAGCAAAACAGGGCTGGGTGGCGCCAGCGGCGGGGTGCGTATCATTACCCGCTAACGATTTGTGCTTACAGCATCTGTATTACAGGGAGGAAGAGCCCGTTTCAAGAATGACTTCCTCCTTTTTCCATTGCTTATCCAGCACAAAAGTGCCAAAAGGAAGTATGGATGCCAGGCCGGCTTTCAGCAGCCAGTTGAGATTATGTTTATAGGTTCCCTTTACTTCCAGCGCTAAAAAACCGAAGGCCACAAACAATATACCATGCAGGCTGCCCACGATGGTAACGGCAAGCGGCATATTAGCAAAATATTTCAGGGGCATGGCAATCAGCAGCAGCACCAGGAAGGAAACCCCTTCCGCAAGGGCCACTTTGCGAAACAGGCTGTAAGGCTTCTTCATTTCAACTAAAAATAAGTGTGATAAAAAGTGGGACAAAGATAAGAGGAAAGGAAGGACTAAGGTTTGTTTAACCGTAAAGCCACCAGGTTGAAATGCCGCTGCTGCTCTTTATTAAATAAGGATGGAGGTCAGCTTTGCCGGGACAACTGAATTGCCCGCAACCCTGGTGTAAACTCTTATTACAATGTCGGCGGCGACTGTAATTTTATTATTTCATTTTTCTTTTTCTATCAGCCTGGAAGCCCCGGTATTGAAAACCCGTTTTATACCTTTCACTTCTCCTGCCTCAGTAATGATCTGTATGCGCAGGATATTCACTTCTTCCATCCTGAAAAGTGTTGAAGTCATGGGTATCATTTCCCATTTTGCCCCGCTCTCCTGCAGGTAAAGTTTTCCATTGTTTAAGATAATTGAATTATTCCCGTACCTGCCTGTATAGCTGCTTAATGTTGCTGCGTCAACTGGTACGGCGTCAAATTTACTTTTCTGCGCTTCAATGTGCCACTGGTACAGCGTAGCATTAGCAGCATCAGTTACAGACAGCTTTTCCAGGGCAGAGATGTGGGCCGTGGTTAAGGCGTTTTGTGAGGGCACTTCCATGTCAGGCTTTACACCCACCACTTCCCAGTTGGTTTTTGTTCCGGGGTCGGTAATCCTTGCATCAGGCATATGCACATAAAAACGGTCAGTTGCCGTTTTCCCTTCCCAGAAATTTGCTCCGCCACCGGTCACTTCACCAATGATAACTGCTCTTTTCAAACTTTGCAGGTGGTAAGCAAGCGCTTCGGCTGCAGAAAACGAATAATGGCTTGTTAAAATATACAGCGGAACGCCGGGCCTTTTTGTGCCATTCACATAGGGCAGCGTATAAACCTGTTCGTGAATATCATCTTTGCCATTTCTTGTGAATTTATCATATAGCTTAACCGGCTCCTGCCCAAAAAAGAAACTTGCAAGATATTGATAGCTGTTAGTATAGCCGCCGTGATTGTTTCTTAAGTCAATAATTACAGCCTTTGTATTGCTCAGTACATGCATGGCGCCGTTTATTGTTTCAACTGAGTATTGCAAATCTTCAAAACCATCAATATTTACATAGCCGATATTCCCGTCAAGAATTTTTATTTCTTTAAAGCCAAAATTATGGGCAGCACCTCTTGCTATTTCGTTTTGTATCAATGATGCGCTGTCTTTTTGGCTTACGGCTTTTCGCTCTTCGGCGATAGCTTCGGGGTCAAAGTAGACATGGAAATGCCTGTCGTGAATAACTGATACAACATCCTCTGTTAACTTGTCTGCAAATGTGTGCGGGTCAGTATACTTGTCATATGCACCTTTCTTAAAATTGGCTTTTAATAAGGAAATGGCCGGCGGGGTCTTTTCAGGGAAAATATAATAGTTGGCCAGGAGGGCTGAAATGGAATCAATCACCTGCCCTTTTTCTTTCCTGTCTATTGATATAGTTTGACTTTGCCCAAATACCAGTAATCCTGTAAGCAAAAACCCTGATGTCAGAAGCTGTTTCATTGTATGTTGTTGTTTCGTTACAATTACCGTTTTAGAATAAAATAAAATCAGCTGCAGGGCAGGCGCAAAGGGAACGCTGCTCATAGCGGCTATCCCTTTATGTTTTATTGGCTGACGGGATACTCTCTTGCGCTGCCATTGTCGTTGATGATCTGCAGGGCCGTAACCCTGTTATTCTCATGCAGGAACTTCAGGCGGAAATAATTAAAGCCTTCCACGCTGAAGTAGCCTGCTGCCAGTGGTGTGAGCTTATTATCTGTTCCGTTCCATTTTAAATACAATGTTCCATTAGAAAATTCAATGACCTTGTCGCCATACCGGCCGGCATAGCTGCGGAGCTTGTCTGCTGGTATATCAATAATGTTTAACGCGGCCCTTACTGCTGCCAGGTGCCATTGATAAATGGCAGATCCGGCAGTGTCTTTTTGTTGCAAGCGTTCCAGCGCCTGTATATGTGCCATTGCCAGGGCGTCTTTGGATGCACATTTAATATTGGGCGTAACGCCGGCACCTTCCCAGTTTGTACCAGTCCTGGGATCAACGGGCCTTGCATAAGGTATATGCGCATAAAAACGGTCTGTTACCACTTTGCCTGTCCACATGTGTGCGCCACCAGCCGTTTGCTGGCCGACGATGGTTGCCCTGCCGAGGCTTTGCAATGTGTATGCCAGCGCTTCTGAAGCGGAAAAAGAAAAGCTGCTGGTGAGCAGGTATAAATCCATACCGGGCTGCCTGCTTCCCTGCACACAGGCAGCAGTCCGGGCTTGTTCATGTATTGTTGTTTTACCATCTCTGGTATATAAATCATATAACAGTAAAGAATTTTCAGCGGGAAAGAAAAAGGAAGAAAGATACGGCCCCATATCCGATGCGCCGCCCCTGTTATTTCTAAGGTCAATGATCAGGGCTTTTACATTTTGTAAAAACGCCATTGCCACGTTTACTGATTCAGCGCTGTATTTTAGTGGGTGAAACCCGGTAATATTCATATAGCCGATATTGCCATCTAAAATTTTAACCTGGTCAAAGCCAAAATTGTGCTCTTTCCCTGCTTCATATTCGTGCAGGATTAAAGTGCTGCTGTCGCTGGCAACTGCTGCATTTCTTTCTGCTGCCACCTGCTCCGGGTTAAAATAGAGACGGAAATGCCGGTCGCTTATCACAGACCGGATATCATCTGTTAGCCTGTCTGCAAAAATGCGGGGATCACTGACGGGCTCATACTTTTTCTTTTTAAAATTATCCTGTATCAACTGTCTTGCCGCCACACATTTTTCAGGGAAAATATAATAGCCGTCCAGCAGGCTGCAAAGCGAATCAATAACCGTTTTCTTTTCAGCCTGTGTAATGCCAGCAATAGTTGGCTGTGCGTGTATTGCTGTACAGCTAATCAAAAAAATGCCGGAAAGCAGTGTTTTCATTTATTTTTTATCAAATATTCTTCAATTGACGGTTTCAGAATAGAATAAAATTAGCCACTGTGTGAGCGCTGTGTTAAAACCTGCGAAGCTCATTGGGTAAAAAGCCGGTTTCGCTTTTAAAAACCCTGATGAAATGGTTTTGATCCGCAAACCCGCATTCAAAAGCTATTTCTCCGAGTGGCAGGGCCTTCCTTTTTACCAGTGCCACAGACCTGGCCACTTTCAACCTGCGCTGGTACTGGCCAAGGGTTACTGAAAAGTATTTTGGAAAATATTTTGAGATGGTTACCGGGTGGGCATTGCATACTGCAGACAGCTCTGCCAGCGAAACCGTTTCGCTCCACCGGTCATTCAGCACCTGCTTTGCCCGCTCCAGCCAGGCGGGCATTTTCTTTACAGTATCCCTGTGCAGCATCCCCATGATCAGCATCTCCACAGCATTGGCGGAGGCGGCATCGCTGATGCTTAATTCCTTACAGATTTTCAGCATTTCCAGCTTTACCTCATCCGGGTTGCGATGAAAGGCATTGAAAAAATCAAGCTCACTTACACTATTGTTTTTTAAGAAAGCCGTGTTTATTTCTAAAATGAGATTGTGAGAAGGAAAGGCTGCATTGCAGTTAGCATGCGGCTCAAAAGCATGATAGAAAGCAAGGTGCCCGGGAGTGACGCTGACCTTTTTGTCTTTTCGCAGCTCTGTATTGCCACCCTGCATAAAAAGACAAAAGTGCATATCCGGATGCGCATGCCACGACTCTAAGTGATCCGGCTGCTGATCACCAGTATCACTGTAATGCGTTGTAAACGCTGTGCCGGTGGCGGAGGAATGTTTCCTTTTGATCAGCCCCAGGCTTTTTCCGGGTTCTACTATGGTCATAGCATGGAAAGTAATTAGTGTTATTGCTGTTAAGGCAAAAACAATTTCGTTGGGAGGATATAAAATCCGCTGAACGCTTTTGTAAAAACAAGAAATTTTCCATCCGGTGTAATGTAAGGGAAATTACCGCTCATATCTGTTCCGGTGATTTCGCCAATATAACGCGGGCTTGTCCAGCCATCTGCCTGCGCCAGGGATAGAAACAGTTTTGGTGATTCCTGTTTTTCTGAAATAACGAGCACCATATAATCCTCATCGGGTGAAATACAGGTTTCCCAATACTGGCGGGCCGTGTCTGTTTGCCGCAGGCTGTTTATAAAGTCAACCAAAACAGGTTCGTGGTAGGAACCGTTCCGGTATTCCATCTTATAAGTAAATCGCTGTGACCAGTCCGGTAATGTGGATGTGAAATAGATGGTGCCCCTTTTTGTCATGGATGGTTGGGAATTATAATTGTACAGTAGCGAGTTGGCCGGAAATGGTTTTGGCGGCGCCCATTCTCCGCTTGTATTTTTTTCGGTGTGCCAGAATGTGGCATTTACTTTTTTGCCCGTATCTGCCGGGTGGCGGCGATAAGAAGCAAGGATCAGCCGGTCTTTTTCGGCAAGAGAGAGAAGCGGGTACAGGTCGGAGCTGGTGTCGGAAAAACTGATTGGTACGGGTTCAGACCAGGTCTTGTTTTTGTATACCGATTGGTAGATGCGGTATTGCTCCTGTCCCTGTCCTGTCGCTCTGAAGAAATAAAAGGTGGAACCGTCTGCCGTCAGGCTCCCCTTGTAAGTATTTTCTTTTAGTGCCAGCTCCGGCGCAAAAGGCCGGGGCTTTACGGCATCAGCATACTGGTCAAGCGGATTTTCTTTTGGTGATGACTGCCGGCAGGCAGCAAAGATGAGCGGCAGCAATAGCAGGGCCGGCCTGTACAGGATGTTCATATATGGCAGCTATTTAATAATAAGTGCCTGAATGTAAGGCAGGGCCGTTTCTTTTGCTTCCGGTTTCGGATGTAAGGCAGGAGGGGTTTATGTGTGGTGCATTGGCAGGTAAAAAAAGAAGGCTTTCTAATGAATGATGATGACATCAGCCCGTGCTGCGGTTTTTACCGTATATGAAGCCATCCTCAAAAAATCTTCTCAACTCTGATCGCTCACTCATGCACACACATCACCGGTATATGCGACTGGAATACGAGCTGGCGGGTAGAGCTGGGTTTAAACAGGCTTTCCAGCAGCTTATGCTTACGGGGCACTGTGATAATGAGGTCAAGATTATTTTTTTCTGCAAATTCATTGATGCCATCTTCTATGTCTTCGTGTTCGATGAAGTGATACTGCGGGTTCAGCTTTTCCAGGGCGGTATGCAGCAGCAGCGACTGTTCGGGTGTATCAGGGGAGAAACGCTTATTGTTATAATCCACATTCAGCACATGCAGGGCTGCCCCGGTGGTGCTGATAAAATTTTCAATAGTCTTTAGGGGAATGGTGTCCACCACTTCGCGGAAGTCGCAGGCCAGCCCTGCTTTCTGTATGCCTTTGCCATATTCTTTACCCTGCGGCACACAGATCACCGGCCAGGAAAGGTGTTTGATAAAAGAAAGCGTATTACTGCCGAAGAGGGTGCGCTCCACGGCCGACAGGCCTTTGGTGCCGGCTACGATGGCAAAGGGGCTGATCTTTTCACAAAGAATTTTTAGCTCATCGGTTACATGCCCCATTACCGTTTCAGTATATATTTTCAGCCTGCCCGAAGTGATATGAGCCAGCTTTTCTTTTGTTTCTTTCATCTGCTGTTCTGCTGAGTCTCTCAACTCATCCACCGATAGCATTATTATCTGCGCATCGGTCAGCATCACCGGCATCTGGTACACATGAAAAAGCAGCAGGCTGGCATTGAGCTGCAGCGCCATATCGGCGGCATAGTTCATTGCATTGGTGGCAGTGGGGGAAAAGTCGGTGGTAACAATGATTGTTTTCATACCAGCTATTTTATAGTTCAAAGATAACAGGATATGCCACAGCGCCGGGTGACAAAGATCAGCTCCGCTGCTGAACTTTTATGGAAATCAGGAAGCGGCTGGTCTAAAAGAAAAACCAGCTTGTATGGCCAGCATCAATATCGTGCCGGAAATAAGCGGCGCACGCAAAAGAAAAACAAAACGCAGGCTACATTCCCTGCGCATTGACATGACACCCATGGTGGATCTTGGTTTCCTGCTTATCAGTTTTTTTGTAATGACAATTGAGCTAAGCCGCCCTTCAATGGTCTCCCTGGCCATGCCAAAAGAAGGGCCGCCCACCACACTTGGAGAAAGCCATGCCCTGTCCCTGCTGATATACGGGGAAAACCAGCTCAATTATTATCATGGCGATTGGGAAAAAGCGGTTAAAAGCAATGCGGTGTACGCTACCAGCTTTGATATAAAACAGGGTTTGGGAAAAATAATCCGGGAAAAACAGGTGGCACTGGGAGCAGCCCGTAACGAGCTGATGCTGCTGATAAAGCCCGGCCCCCGTGCCGGTTATCGCCAGGTGGTGGATGCGCTAGACGAAGCTATCATCAACCAGGTAAAAAAGTATGCAGTGCTGAAGCCGGCACCGGAGGAAGCAGCATACAGGAAGCAACAGTAAGTGGCTTATAAGCGAAACAGCAAGAACCCAAAACTTAAAACTAAGAACCTCAAAACAAGAACTTAACCCCAAAAACAACTACCCCCGCCCCCGCTATCCCCATAAAATAGAGCCTTGCCCTTCCTTTCGCTGTACATTTTTTACCATTCATCTATTTTTAAAAAAAGGAACGGGGCCGGATATTTCTTTTATTTTATTGATAAATAGAGTATTATATAAATTAAGACATTCTGTATTGAGTATTACCTGAAAAAATATGGTACTTTGTGTTGCATAGTACCAAATATCACCCTATCTTTGTGCTATCAATACAGAAAATGAAAAAGATAATCGTAATACTGCTGATACTTGCCGGTAGCCCGGATATGATGGCGCAGCAGGGGGCTGCACCGGGAAACAAAGATTTGACGGCTGTAATAGCCCGGCTGGACAGTATCACCTTTGCCGCCTTCAACAACCGGGACTTGAAAGGTTTTGAACAGTATTTTAGCAAAGACTTGGAATTTTATCATGATAAAGGCGGGCTGACCGGCTATCAGCACACCATTGATTTTTTAAAAAGACTGGCAGATGAAAAAAGCGACCTGCGCAGGGACCTGGTAAAAAGCAGCCTGGAAGTGTACCCGGTGCCCGGTTATGGGGCCATTCAGATCGGCAGCCATTTGTTTACACATACTGAAAATGAAAAAACAATTACAGGTACTTTTCGCTTTATGAACCTGTGGCAGGAGAAAGATGGAAAATGGCAGATCACCCGGGTAATAAGCTATGATCATTAATAAAGAAAGAGAATAAGTTTTTAATAAAAATGTGAAGACATGAATATCGAGAATACACAGAGCCAGATGCGGAAAGGGATACTGGAGTTTTGTATTCTCTCCATCATACGCCGGGGCGAGGCCTACCCCAGTGATATTGTGGAAGAGATGAAAACGGCAGGGCTCCAGATACTGGAGGGTACATTATACCCATTGCTCACCCGGTTAAAAAACGCAGAAATGCTCACTTACCGCTGGGTAGAGAGCAACTCCGGCCCGCCCCGCAAATATTTTTCACTGACAGAGAAAGGAGAAACATTTTATAAAGAGCTGGAGCAAACCTGGAATGAGCTATCCAATGGAGTAAATGCACTGGCCAATAAAAAATGATCAACCGCTCAAATCTTAAACAGCACACTTCAACCAAAAATATTTTGACATGAAAAAGATCATCAACATCAACCTTAGCGGCCGGGTGATACCCATCGAGGACAGCGCTTATGAAAAGCTGCAGGGGTATATTGACAGCCTGCGCCGCTATTTTGTAAACGAAGAAGGGCGTGATGAGATCATTAATGATATTGAAAGCCGCATTGCTGAGCTGATGAATAATAAAGTAAGCAAAGGCGCTTCCTGCGTCACTGATGCTGATGTGGATGAGATCATCGCCTCCATGGGCCGGCCGGAAGAGTTTGACACCGAAGCAGAAGCTATGGATACTAAAGCCGGCCAGGACAGCGACAGTACATCTCATACATATGCCCGCCGTAAATCAAGGGGCCGCCTGTACCGCGACAGCGGCGATAAGTTTCTCGGTGGCGTATGTAGCGGTATAGCTGCTTACCTGAATGTAGACCCGACCATTGTGCGTATCCTCTTTGCTATCATCACATTCGGTGGCTTTGGTCTCGGCTTTGTGCTCTACATCCTGCTCTGGATCATTTTACCCACCAAAGACATGGAGGGGTACAGCGGCAAGCGTTTTTTTCGCAACCCGGATGACCGGGTAATTGGCGGTGTGGCCGGCGGCCTGTCGGCGTACCTAAATAAACCCACCTGGGTCATCCGGCTCATTTTTGCGGCGCCTTTTATTATCAGTGCTTTTCTTTCCATATTCGGCGGCTACCACTGGGATTTTGTTTTCTTTCCTAATATTTTCTTTGGCTCCCTTGGCAGCACCTTTGCCTTTATCTATATCATTCTCTGGATGCTGCTGCCGGAGGCCCGCTCTGATTATGATAAAATGGAAATGCGTGGGGAAAAAGTGGATGTGCACAGCATTCGCCAGAATGTGCAGGAAGGAATGGGCAACATGAAAGACCGGGTGAAGACCTGGGGCGAAGAAGTAAAAACTTCTGCACAAAACGTAGGCAGCAGGGCAAAGGAATTTGCTAATGCCCGTGGTAAAGCATTTGCCACCGAAGTGGGTGATACGGCCCGGAGGGGCGGCAGCGGGCTGGGTCATGCCATAGGTGTGCTGTTTAAAGCCTTTTTCCTTTTCATTGCCGGCACTATTGCGTTTGCATTGTTTGTTGCCCTGCTGGCATTGCTGTTTGGCGGCATTGCCTGGTGGCCGGTCAATAATTTCCTGTGGACAAGCAACTGGCAGCAACTGTATGCCTGGGGTACACTGATCTTTTTCCTGGTGGTGCCGCTGGTAGCCATCATCACCTGGGTGGTACGCCGCCTGCTGCGGGTACGTTCCCGCCATAGCTACCTGGGCTGGGTATTTGGC
>DAOLFO010000457.1:0-2008 GCA_035326305.1 Chitinophagaceae bacterium | reverse complement strand
CAATCAGCACCGCCACATTTTTAAATCCTTTGCTCAGGTGCACCAGTTGATTAAACTCGCTGATGGCCGGGTGATCAACCGGGTACGGTTTTCCTGCCCATATAATCTGCACCGGGTATTTTGCATTGTTTACCAGCTTTTCAAAACGCTGCATATCGGATGCTATCAGCCCGGCACGCTTATAGCCCGCAAAGCGCCTTGCCCATACAATGGTAAATACATCGGGGTTAAACAATTTGCCCGTTTGATCCGCCACTATTTCAAAAGCCCTTTTCTTCAGGTATTTTTTACGGTCGTCAATGCCATAATCATCGCCCGCCTCTTTGAACCGGTAAAGCTGCTTATCGGCCCAGTAGCGGTAGTTTTGTGAGTTGGTAATGGCAATGATGGGACATATGCCCGGGTACTTGCTCCACATTTCCCTTGATACCACGCCATGCAATTGCGATACGCCATTGGCCAGCTTTGCAAACCGGAGCGCTACCAGCGAATGGTTGAATGCATCATCGGTAAGCCCTGTAAGTTGTTTCACCTCATCTACCGTAAGGCCGCAGAAATAGCTCATTTTATGACAGAGGTAGATATCGTGCTTTTCATTGCCCGCTTCCTCCGGCGTATGCGTGGTGAATACAAGCCGCTTCCTCACTTCTTCTATCTTCCTGTTGTATTTGCTGTACAGGTAAAATGCAGCAGACAGCCCGTGCGCTTCATTCAGATGATAGAGGTCGGGGTTAAAATTTAAAATATCCATCAGTTTGGCGCCGCCCACACCCAGCAGGATAAACTGCGCCACCTTAGTGGCCACATTGGCATCGTACAGCCGGTGCGTGATGGTTTGCGATACATAATCATTCTCCGGCACATCCGTGCTCAGTAAAAACAGCGGGGCCGATTTGAATGTTTCAGGATTCAGGTAAAAAACTTTTACCCATACCGGGTGCTCATGCACATTAATCTGGAATTTGATTCCTGTATCTTCAAGAAAGCTATAGGTCTTTTCGTTCCAGGCCACATTCAGCGTCTGATCCTGGTTGCGCTCCTGGTCGTAATACCCGTATTTCCATAATATACCGACACCCACCAGGTTTTGCCGAAGCTCATAAGCGCTGCGCATATGCGACCCGGCCAGGAAGCCAAGGCCCCCACTGTAAATCTTTAATGGCTGGTGCACGGCAAACTCCATGGAGAAGTAAGCGATTTTTTTTGCATAGGCCGGCTCAATCTCGTAGGGAACTTTAAAATCTGAAAAACTCATATTGTGTCATTTTTACACGAGGGCGCAAGATAGCAGTTAATTTGCAAAAGAGGTAATGCCGCTTATTTGTCTTCCGGGCATCAATGGCGCCGTCATGCCGCTTAGCTTTTATTTTGTTTTTTTCTTTACTTCTTTTTTTCTCGGATATAATCCGTCAAATGAGCAGCGCAGTCCCCTGCGGGCGCCACAGCCCTCCACCTCTGTTATCCGTACCGAATTGCTGGTAAATGTAAAGGTGATGATACAGGGATCACCGGGCTGCCTGTATTCAGCCGTAGTGGCAGACTTTACCCTTGCCTCTCCTTTCAACTCACCTTTACAGTCTCCCTTTTCAAAATGGATAAAAAAGCTGAGCCAGCCGGTACCACGGCCATCACGAAAAGATACAAGGTTGTTCTTTCCGCTGCCATAGTCAGCCGTGTATTTTTGTTTTCTTGAAAAGGTATCTATCGGGTTAACCAGCTCGGCCACTTTTTCATCAAGCGCATCTGTAAGGATCAGGATCAGTTCTCCCGCAGCGCTGTTAAATGCCAGTACCTCTTTTCCATCACTCACCGATCCGTCTTTATTAGCACGGGTGATATTTTTGGTAATGGTATACCTTTTGTCAAACGTGCTGACCTGTGATGTGGCGGTCACCTGGTCCCTTTTAAGAAATGGAGCTCCTGTTATAAAATTATTTTTCTTATCAAAGATGAGCACATAAGCATGACTGCCGCCACCATGCACGCCTTTCACAAATAAATACTGCTC
>DAOLFO010000456.1:0-2010 GCA_035326305.1 Chitinophagaceae bacterium | reverse complement strand
GCAGATACTGGTGGATGCACCCGGTTCTAACAGCTATGCTTTTGATTCGGCATTACCAAAGAAACCATACAACATCCTGGTGGTAGGTGTAAACGGGGTAGGCAAAACCACCACTATCGGCAAGCTGGCATACAATTTTAAAAATGCAGGTAAGCAGGTATTACTGGGAGCAGCAGATACCTTTCGTGCGGCAGCTGTGGATCAACTGACCATCTGGAGCGAAAGAACAGGCGTGCCGATAGTAAAGCAGGATATGGGCAGCGACCCGGCAGCCGTGGCTTTTGATACGGCGCAAAGCGCTGTGGCACGGCAGAGCGATGTGGTGCTGATTGATACAGCAGGAAGGCTTCATAACAAAGCCCACCTGATGGAAGAACTGAGCAAAATAAAACGGGTAATACAAAAAGTGATACCGGATGCGCCGCATGAAGTATTGCTGGTGCTGGATGGCTCAACCGGGCAAAACGCACTGGAGCAGGCAAAACAGTTTACCGCTGCCACTGATGTGACGGCCCTTGCCATTACCAAACTGGATGGCACGGCTAAAGGTGGTGTGGTGCTGGCGATTGCCAACCAGTTTAAAATACCGGTGAAGTTCATCGGCGTAGGTGAAAAAATGGAAGATCTGCTGGTGTTTGATAAGCATGAGTTTGTAGACAGCCTGTTTAATCTTGAAGCGGGCAAGGCATAATACGATTATGAAAACGAAATCACTAAAGCGGGATAAGGTCAATATCATCACCCTGGGGTGCAGTAAAAATATGGTGGACAGCGAGGTGCTGAGCGGCCAGCTTAAAGCCAATGATATTGATGTGGTGCATGAAAATAAAAGGTTTGATCACAATATTGTAGTGGTCAATACCTGTGGCTTTATTGATAAGGCAAAAGAAGAAAGCATCAACACCATACTGGATCAGGTGGAGCTGAAAAAGAGAGGGAAGCTGGACAAGGTATATGTGACAGGCTGCCTGAGCGAACGGTACAGGCAAAACCTGGAAACGGAAATCCCCGAAGTGGATGCCTATTTCGGTACGATGGAGCTGCCGCTGATCCTGAAAAAGTTTGAGGCGGATTATAAAACAGAACTGGTGGGTGAGCGGCTGCTGGCCACTCCGCAGCACTACGCGTATATGAAAATTTCGGAAGGCTGCAACCGTACCTGCTCTTTCTGTGCTATTCCCCTGATGCGGGGCGGGCATGTAAGCAAGCCAATAGAAGAGTTGGTCAAAGAAGCGGAAGGGCTGGTGCGCAAAGGAGTAAAAGAAGTGATGCTGATAGCCCAGGAGCTGACTTATTACGGCCTGGATATTTATAAAAAAAGAATGTTGCCTGACCTGCTGCACCGGCTGGCGGATGTGGAAGGATTGGAATGGATAAGGCTGCACTATGCGTATCCCACCAAATTTCCATTGGAAATACTGGATGTAATGAAAGATCGGGATAATATCTGTAACTACCTTGATATGCCTTTGCAGCATGCCGCCAATAATATGCTGAAGGCCATGAAGCGGCAGATCACCAGGGAGGAAATGGAAGAACTGACTTCGGCTATCCGGGGAAAAGTACCGGGCATTTGCCTGCGCACTACGCTGATTGCGGGGTTTCCCGGCGAAACACCTGATGATATAGAAGAGCTGAAGGGCTTTTTACAGCGACAGCGTTTTGACCGGGTGGGTATTTTCACCTATTCGCATGAGGAAGGCACTGCTGCATACGGCCTGGCTGATAATATTCCGCAGGAAGAGAAAGAAAGAAGGGCGCAGGAAGTGATGGAAGTACAGCAGGAAATATCGTATGAGCTGAACCAGGAGAAAGTAGGTAAGGTGTTTAAAGTGCTTGTTGATAAAAAAGAAGCGGGCCGCTATTTAGGGCGCACAGAGTTTGACAGCGTGGAAGTAGACAATGAAGTGATATTGCTGACTGATAAAAAACTGAAGCCGGGAACTTTTGTACAGGCAAAAGTGATCAAAGCCTATGATTTTGATCTCGAAGCGGAAGTGATTGGATAAA
>DAOLFO010000106.1:0-9833 GCA_035326305.1 Chitinophagaceae bacterium | reverse complement strand
TACAATAAAAAAACCGGTAGTAGCAATAGCCGTATTGCGGATGAACTTTCGCCGGGATGCATCATTCTGATTTTTCTTTTTCATGTAAACTTTTATAAAAAAGGGTGAACAAAAATTATAGACTTAGCTGCCATCCTTCGCGGTATGTACGCTTCACATAGTGGTTGGCGGCATCGAAATTAGTGATCTTCGTATTCTTACCGTCCCACAGCAGCAGTTTTCTGCCGGGAAAAGTATTGTTGCCTTTGCTGTCTTTCTCTATATGATTATAGCTGAGCACAGCCAGGTTGCCCATCAGCACGGTTTCTGTCAGCGGGCCTGCCTCTGAAAAAGGCGAGCTGGTATAAGCGCCATAACCTTTTTTGCAGGCCAGTACCCACTGCGCCTGGTGCCCTTCCGCCCCGCCTGCCACCAATGCCCTGCTGGGCGCAGGCAATTTTACTTCTTTCATCCGGCGGGAAGGCAATAAAGCCGGGTTACGGCCCCACAGGCCGGCCATGATTTTTCCTTTCGTTCCTTCAAATAAAATACCGCCGTCCCACTCACCTAATGCTTCACCAGGCAGCAGCTCTGCCGGCCGCTTCGGCTTAATACCTCCATCGTACCAGATCATTTCCACCGGCACCAGGTTATGTCTTTTTGGAAACTGTATATGTATTTTACAACTGGGCGGATAGCTGTCGCTGCTGATCAGCTCCTGGAAAAAACCGGTATACACAGAAGTAACACTGCACTCTACCGATACCGGGTAACCCAGCTTCAATGCCCGGTAAGGCACATCCATAAAATGGCAGCCCATATCACCCAGCGATCCGGTGCCAAAGTCCACCCAGCCCCGCCAGTTGGCCGGCACATAGAGCGGGTTAAACTCACGCCATGGCGCAGTGCCCAGCCACAGATCCCAGTCCAGCTCTGCAGGTATATCAAATTTCCCTTGAGGCGCCGGTGTGCCCTGCGGCCATACCGGGCGGTTGGTCCACACATGTACAGTATGCACCTGCCCTATGAGGCCGGCCTGCACCCATGCTTCCAC
The DNA here is from genome assembly GCA_035326305.1 of Chitinophagaceae bacterium. Classification (GTDB taxonomy): domain Bacteria; phylum Bacteroidota; class Bacteroidia; order Chitinophagales; family Chitinophagaceae; genus DAOLFO01. The sequence continues at coordinate 8,800 of DAOLFO010000106.1, read as the reverse complement.
CCGGCGGGTATCATCGCCGCTGCTGCCCTGGTTACCCATCTGTGTCACCACCCTGTAGCGCTTCTCGGCTTCTGTAAGCACCCTTGCTTCATAAATATCATGTGTGAGAGGTTTCTCTACGTATACATGCTTGCCCAACTGCATACAGGGCAATGCCTGCACGGCATGCATATGATCCGGCGTGCTGATGAGTACAGCATCTATATCCTTCTGCTTATCGAGCATCACCCGGTAATCTTTGTAATAGGCGGCCTGCGGGTGCAGCTTACGGGTAGCGGCAGACTGGCGATCATCCACATCACAAAGCGCCGTGATATTAGCCATCTTGCTGGCAAAGGTTTGCCCGATATTGTAAGAAGCTTTTCCGCCGGCGCCTATTGCTGCCACATTCAGCTTATCGCTTGGGGCAATAAACCCTTTTCCACCTAAAACATGACGGGGTAAAATCAGTAAACCGGCCCCTGCAGCACCGGCCTGTTTCAGAAAATGACGGCGGGATTTTGTATTCTCTTTCATAGCGCACCAAATCGTATGGTTAAATTTGCCAAAAGTTAGCCCGAAGAAGAACAACAGGCAAATATTATTTCTGTTTTTAATTAAATGTTTAGAGAAATGGCTGAAATCACCTGGAGCGATTTTGAAAAAATAGATATCCGCACCGGCACTATTACAGATGTACAGGATTTTCCGAAGGCAAAAAAGCCTGCTTATAAGCTGCTGATTGATTTTGGCGAAGCCATTGGTATAAAAAGATCGTCTGCACAAATTACTGTCCACTATACAAAGGAAGAGCTGGCCGGCAGGCAGGTACTGGCAGTAATAAATTTTCCACCGCGGCAGATTGCGGATTTTATGAGTGAGTGCCTGGTGCTTGGCGTTTATGATGAAAACAATGCTGTAATTTTATTGCAGCCGGGAAAGAAAACCGTCAATGGATTAAAAGTTGGCTGACACTTTTATCACATATTACCAGTCGCCCGCAGGGCTGATGCTGATAGCAGGCACACCTGGCTATATCAGCAGGGTGCATTTTGTCAAAAACGGGGAAGCAGGGCCGCCTGCTTCCGCACAGCCCCCTGCCCTGCTGCTGCAATGCACGGAGCAGTTGATCCAGTATTTCAATGGCAGCCGCCGCCAGTTTGAGCTGCCCGTTCATCAGCCGGGCACCCCTTTTCAGCAGGAGACATGGAACCTGCTCACGAATATTCCCTTTGGGAAAACCATCAGCTATTTACAACTGGCCATACAAACCGGCGACCCCAAGGCCACCCGTGCCGTGGCCAATGCCAATAGTAAAAATGATGTAGCAGTCATCATTCCCTGCCACCGGGTGATAGGCAGCAACGGCGAGCTGACCGGCTATGCCGGCGGTCTCTGGCGCAAGAGATGGCTGCTGGAACATGAAACAAAAATAGCCTGGGGTGTGCAGACCCTTTTCTGAGGGGGAAGAGTATATCTAAAATGTATTATGCAGATAATAATAGGAAAAGTAAAATATTTCTTTCTGATTTGTATTGCTCATTTTTTTGAAGTCGCAGTGTATAATATTATTAAATTTGAGAGTTAGCTGTAACCCTGCAACAACATTATACTAACTTATGAAAGAAGAGGAATACTCAGATGCCGGCGATCCCATATATCGCTATGACAATGAAAAGCCAAAAGAATTCACATTCGCAGTTGGTGATGAGCAAAATATCAAGGCAATTTCTGACCATATTGAAAGACATATAGGGAGAACAGAAGCTGTCTTTCATGAAATCGTTTCCGACTTAGTTCACATTGACGTTCATTGGGTAAAGCCAACAGGGCGATTTCCTTTTCATACGCTGGTAACTTCTGGCATGAGTGATAGATCTATGACTGTACCGGAAGGGCTGGACGATCACCAATACGCCGAGCTTTGTATCTTGCTTCCTGAAAACTGGCAGATTGACGGAACAAGTTATTCAGCGATGGAAGAAGTATTTAAAAACGAAAATAATTACTGGCCTGTACGCTGGTTAAAAACCATTGCCCGTTTCCCGCATGAATATAACACCTGGGTTGGATACGGGCACACAATACCAAATGGAGAAAACGCCAGCCCGTTTGCCAGGAATACAAAACTGGGTTGCATGATTTTACTCCCAAGCCTTAGCCTGGGAAGCAAATTTTTCAGCTTAAAAATCAATAAGAACAAAGTCATAAACTTTTATTGCCTGTATCCCCTATACCAGGAGGAAATGAATTTTAAATTGAAAAATGGTACAGATGCCTTGCTTGATAAGTTTGAAGAATATAATCTGACTGATATAGTGGATACTGACAGAGAGAATACATGCATTAAGAAAGGTCTTTGGGGTTTATGGTAAAAGGCTGCATTACCCGCTATGCTTTCCGGAATAAATATTTTGGAATACTATGTCCGCTCCCTAAAGACGGGTTTAGCGGTGCCTGGCTAATAAAGCCGGTCCTCTATAAAATCAAAAAATCATTTTTCCCGGGGCCTCTTCTAAATTCTTTACTTTGGACTTAAATATTTTAGTATAAATGCAAAACCTGCTAAACGACCTCAAGGAATTGCTCACAGCTGATGACCGGCTGGTAGTGGATGGTAAGCTCATGAAAAACAAAATTATTGAACTGTGCCTGGCATTAGATAAGAGCCTGCTCACTTTATTACTCAAAAGCCCGGCGATCAGAAAAAGTTTCTTTGAAAATGTTTCCGGCACGCTGGTTTTTGATAAAATCAAATTCATGCGCTTTGTAAGCAATAAGGAGTTTTTACCTGACAGCTACACATCATTTAAAAACAAGATCGGGCTTACTGCTGACGATGAATTTATCTCAGAAGGAAAAGAAGTAGTCCTTTCATTTCCCTATAAAGATTGTTACTTAGAAGGGGGGCAAACAAAAGAAGATGCCGGCAGGGATGAAATATTCTGGAATGAGACACTTGCTCCTGATGAAATTGACAGGTTGCTTGCGCCAAAGGTCCTGGCAAATTTCACTTTATATGACAAATCGGGTAAGCACAAGGTAAAAAGCATTTCACCGGCAGATAATCTTATTATCAAAGGCAATAATTTATTAGCACTGCATTCACTCAAAAAAAAATTCAGTGGCAGGATTAAGCTCATTTATATTGATCCGCCATACAATACAGAAAACGACAGCTTCCGCTATAATGACAGCTTTAACCATTCTTCCTGGTTGACCTTCATGAAAAACCGCTTAGAAGCTGCCAGGGAGCTGCTTTCCGGGGACGGTGCCATTTTCATCCAAATAGATGACAAAGAAGCGGCCTATCTCAGGGTTTTGTGTGATGAAATATTCGGGAGAGAAAATTTCAAAGAGAGCATTGCTGTTAAAAATGGCTCTGAGAGCGGCGTTAATGCAATCAATGTAATGAGAGGGGAGCAATTATTTAAAGTAAAGGAGCACATTTTATATTATGCAAAAAACGCTTCCATACACCGCTTCAAGCCATTTTATGTCAAAGCAATTTCGTTTAATGAAAGCTATCGCTTAGAAGTTGTAAAAAGGAATAACAAATATTCGGTGACCGACGTATATAAGAAGATCCTTAAAGATGAGTTTAAGCAAGAGACAATGAGAGGACTATCTGATGAGCAAAAGCAATTATTCAATGTTAAGTTTCAGGAGTATTGCCTCAACCATTCAGAAAACATGTATGCTTTAAAATCGGATATCCAGAAATCAGGTGATGCATTCAAAGTTTTTGCCAGAGAAAATGCAGGTAAAGGAATAGTTGAAGAATACACTACAGCAGACGGCAGGATAACCCTGGTATACAAGGGCGGTATGCTGTCTTCATTAAATGAAAGAATTGTACTAGACGGAGGGAAAAAACATTACGGAACCCTGATCAGCGATTTTTGGTGGGACGTCGGCGCCACGCCTTCTGCAGAAGGTGGCGTTGTATTAAAAGCAGGAAAAAAACCGGAAAAATTATTAAAAAGGATATTAAAGCTGGCAACAGATCCCGGTGATATTGTAATGGATTTTTTCTTAGGGAGCGGCTCTACCTGTGCTGTTGCAATGAAAATGGGTCGGCAGTTTATAGGCATTGAGCAGCTTGATTACGGGGTTAATGACAGCACATACAGGCTCCAGAATGTTATTAAAGGTGATGCTACCGGCATTTCCAAAGACGATGATGTAAACTGGAAAGGTGGCGGGGCTTTTATAACATGCGAATTATTTCAGCTAAACCAAAAATTTGTTTCAGCAATAAAATCAGCGAAAACTGACAAACAACTGCTCCAGCTTTACTCAGCCATACAAAAAGATGGCCTCATTTCCTACCTGCACGATAATATCAGGAATAAAAGCACACTCACAGAATTTAAAAAGTTAAGTATTGGCGGTAAAAAGAGATTCCTTAAAGAGGCGCTGGACAGTAATTATTTATATCTCAATTATTCAGAGATTGATGACAAAGATTTTAATGTTGAAGCAGCAACTAAGCAATTAAATATTCAATTTTACAGGTAATGTATCATCCGGACAAATACGGGCAACACAATGATGCACTAGAGCGGTTTTGCACAGCTTTCAATGAGGCAGCTTTAAAGGCAGGCGGCTTAATTTTTATGAACCCATCCGCTATCGAAAACTTCAGAGAGGATGGCGAAATAATACACAGGCCAACAGGCAGGAAAACCTTATATGACTTTGAAAAAAGGTTTTCTTACTATGACAGCTGCGGAAAGTTCAGGTTCGATACATTTGGTCAATTTGAACGTAAAATCCAAAAGGCGGAAATTACTCTTTCTATTCAATGCAGTCGTGATGAAAAATGCTTCATTATAGCATGGCATGAAGATTATAAGAAAGAAAAGATAGTTTACCTGTCATCCAAAACGGCTTCAGGCGGCTCTGAAAAAGGAGGAAAACGGTTTACAAAAGACTTTCTTGAGATAGACTACACGGATATGGATAAGTTTTACAGGATATTAGAGAAAGCATTCATGACCGGGTTCAATTGTCAAAGTTTCAAAATTTAGTTCATCAACCAATGCAATCTCTAAACGATAAACTTGCAGGCGCAGTTTCCTTAGGACTTCTGCCACCGGAAGCTCCTGAATTCATTTTGTCAAACCTCAGAAGAGGTTATGGACAGAGACCCTACCAAATTGAAGCCTTTTCCAGGTTCCATTTTTATATCAACAACGACAACCTCCGCACAAAACCCACACAGCTGCTTTTTCACATGGCAACCGGCAGCGGCAAGACCCTGGTCATGGCCGGGTGTATGCTATACCTCTACCAGAAAGGCTATCGCAATTTCATTTTTTTTGTAAATAGCTCAAATATCATTGAAAAAACCCGCAACAACTTTCTCGACCCCAACGCTTCCAAATATCTTTTTAATGACACCATTTCTTTTGGCGAAAAAAAGGTTCGCATCAAAGAAGTAAAAAATTTTCAGGCTGCAAACCAGGATGATATCAACATAGTCTTCACCACTATCCAGGGTTTGCATTCACGGCTTAATACACCAAAAGAAAACCAGGTTACCTATGATGATTTTGCAGATAAAAATATAGCTCTCCTATCCGATGAAGCTCATCATTTAAATGCAGGAACGAAAAAAGGAGCTGCTTTAAGCAAAGAGGAAGCAGAGGATCTGATTAGTTGGGAAGGAACAGTCAATAAGATTTTCAGGGCAAACAAAGAAAATATCCTGCTTGAGTTTACGGCCACGGCCGATCTATCCGATCCCGGGATAAACAAGAAATATTTTGACAAGCTGCTGTTTGATTACCCGCTGAAGCAATTCCGCATTGACGGGTATTCCAAAGAAGTGAAGGTGCTGCAAGCAGATATCCCGGAAATTGACCGTGCGCTGCAAGGTGTTGTTTTAAGCCAATACAGGCGAAAAGTATTTGAAAAAAATAAAAAGCGCATTAAGCCCGTTATCCTCTTTAAATCACGCACTATAAAAGAAAGCCAGGCATTCTACGGGCAATTTGCCTCTGTAATAAAGAGCCTGAAACCCGGGACATTAGAGAAAATAAGAAAGAGAGGTGCCAGTCCGGTAATCAGGAAGGCTTTCTCGTATTTCGAAAAAACCGGGGTCACGCTTGAAAATCTTGTTACCGAATTAAAGAATGATTTCTCACCCGAAAAATGTATCTCAGTTAACAGTAAAGAGGAAAGCGAGGCAAAACAAATTGCAATCAATACTTTAGAGGATGAGACTAATGAATACAGGGCGGTTTTTGCAGTGGATAAGCTGAATGAAGGCTGGGATGTGCTGAACCTGTTTGATATCGTCCGTTTGTATGATACCAGAGATGCAAAGCAGGGCAAGCCGGGAAAAACTACCATGTCAGAAGCTCAACTAATAGGGAGAGGTGCCAGATATTGCCCTTTTCAGATGAATGAAGCGCAATCACCTTACACACGGAAATTTGACACAGACCTTGCCAATGAAATACGGATCTGTGAGGAGCTATACTACCACAGCGCCTATAACCCAAGGTACATTGATGAGTTGAGCACGGCCCTCGAGGAAATCGGCATCAAAGCCAGAGAAACCAGAGAGATTGACTTAAAGCTGAAAGAAAGTTTCAAACAAACAGCTTTCTACAAAACAGGCCTTGTTTTTATTAATGAGCAAAAGAAATACGACCGTTCAGATATTTTCAGTTTACCCTCTTACCTTATTGGTATCACACACAAAGTCTCATTAAAAACAGGCTACACAAAAAACTCAGCCGCTTTTGAAAAACAGGAGAAAAACAGCGCTGAAAAGTTCCAAAAAGACTACACGCTCATTTCATTCGGGGTCCCTGTGATTCGGAAGGCCATTAATAAGTTAGAATTTTATCAGTTCAACAACCTGAAAAAACATTTACCTAATCTCAACTCCATATCTGAACTTATAACCTCAGAAGGCTACTTAGGTAATATAAAAGTTTCGATAGAGGGCGCAAAGGAGCAAATCACCCATCTTACGCCGCAGGAAAAGCTGGGCGCTGCTATCAGGGTGCTCCAGAATATTGCGCAAATAATCGAATCCGGTAACACAGAGTTTAAAGGCACCAAAGAGTTCAAGCCCTGCCTGATAAAAGAAAAATTCAGGGACAAGAAGCTAAACATTTCCGCTAGCGATAGTGCAGATAAAGAATATGGCATCGGGCAAAGTGAAACGAAAAATGATGACCTGCGAATTGATCTGAGCCAAAGAGACTGGTTTGTTTTTAACGATAACTTTGGAACAACGGAAGAAAAATACCTTGTCAAATTTATCAACAAAGCTTATGATAAGTTAAAGTCAAAATTCTCAGATATTTATTTAGTAAGGAACGAAAGGCACTTCAGAATCTACAACTTTGATGACGGCAGGCCGTTAGAGCCAGGCTTCCTGTTATTTCTCGCTGATAAAAAGAAAAAAGTCTCATTGCACTACCAGGTTTTCATTGAGCCAAAAGGGCGGCACCTGTTTGCTAATGATGACTGGAAAGAGAAATTTCTTCAAAGCCTGGAAGGCAACCACCAGATTGAACAGATTTGGAAGAATAAAAACTACACCATTTGGGGCATGCCTTTTTTCAATGAAGAACACAGGAAGCATATCTTCGGAGATGAATTTGAAAAACTTTTAAATTCCTGAGCGTATACAGCAGCCACACCTCATGTTTCGCAAAATTAAATCATCCGGCGCTTAAGCTATGAAAATACGGGCTGCAGGTGAGCCCCCGTTTGAAACGGTATACAAACCGGATTATCCCAGGAGGGTCCTATACCCCGGGTAATCAGCAAAGTCCCTTCTATTTTTTCTCTGCTTTCTCTTTTACCACTACCAGGTCAGCCAGGTCTACCTGCATGGGCAGTATGCCTATTTTCACCACCGCTTTTTTTCCCCTTATTTCCACCACCTGCCCCACCTGGTGATTGCGCTTCATTTTCACCTTATCGCCGGTCTTTATCTCTCCGCCCACCTCATCAAATTTTGACTCCAGCTTTTTTTGCATCCTGCTCACTGCCTTCTGCTCATTTTTCTTAAACAGGAGCGCTTCCATTTCTTTGATCACTTTCTTTTTATCTTCTTCCCGCCGCCAGGTGAGCATAATTTGTTTAAGCTTGCGCTCCATATCTTTCAGGTAGGCAATACGCTGCTCTGCTATTTTGTTTTGCTCCCGCAATAGCTCCACCTGCTGCTTATGCCGTTCTTTTTGCAATACCTGCTCCATCTCTTTTTTCAGCCGCTCATTTTCCTTCATCAGTTTATGCAGCTCTTTTTCCCGCTGCTCTATATTCCGTAAATCCTGCTCTGTACGGTTGAGCAGCTTATCCAGCCGGAACTGATCCTGGTCCACAAGTTCCCTTGCTTTTTTGATCAACCCTTTGTCCATCCCTATCCGCTCTGCAATAGAAAAAGTATACGAGCTGCCCGGCTTGCCCACCAGCAGCCTGTATTGCGGCTGCAGGTTCCTTTCATCAAAAGCCATAGCGCCATTGATGATGCCTGGTGTTTTGCCAGCCATCACTTTCAGGTTGAGGTAATGCGTGGTCACTATCCCCATCGCATGTTTCCTTGCCAGCTCCTGCATGATCACTTCAGCAAAAGCACCGCCGAGGTTAGGATCACTGCCACTGCCCAGCTCGTCTATAAAAAACAGGGTTTTGCCATTGGCATTTTCCATGAAATGCTTCATGTGCAGCAGGTGACTGCTGTAGGTACTGAGCTCAAATTCGAGGCTCTGCGTATCGCCAATATGTATCATCAGCTGGCGAAAGATGCCAAACCGGGAAGAAGGATGCACCGGCACCAGCAGCCCGCTCT
>DAOLFO010000455.1:0-2023 GCA_035326305.1 Chitinophagaceae bacterium | reverse complement strand
GCCATCAAAGCCAGCTGGCATTTTAACTTTTACCAGTCTCTTACTTGCTCATTGCCTGCAGCACATCATATTTGGTCACGATATGGAAAGTACCGGCTTCATCGCGGGCCAGCACAGCGCCATTGCCCTTATGGATAAGCGATCCCAGTTTTTCCACCGGCGTATCAAAGTCAACCAGGGGCAGTGGCGGCTCTGCCACATCTTTCACACTGGCATTTTTTATTTCCGGGTTATTGAAGACTTTCAAAAATAATCCGCCTTCGCTGATGGCGCCTACAGGCTCATCATCCTGCATGACGGGCAGTTGCTCGATGTCGTATTTCTTCATCAGCTCTACTGCCTCGGCCACTGTTTGACCGGGTGTTGCGGTGATCAGGCGTTTGGTGCCGCGGGCACTCACTACGTCCTTAAATGTTTTTACATCCAGGAAACCCCGCTCTATCATCCACTGGTCATTATAAATTTTACCAACATAGCGGCTGCCATGATCATGAAAAATGCAAACAACCAAATCATCTTTCTTCAGCCTGCTTTTGAGTTGTGTCAGCCCCTGGAAGCAACTGCCGGCACTGTACCCGCAAAACAACCCTTCCTCTTTGGCCAGCTTTCTTGCCATCACGGCCCCATCCTTATCCGTTACCTGCTCAAAGTGATCAATGACAGACATATCATAGTTTTTGGGCACAAAGTCTTCGCCAAAGCCTTCGCTGATGTACGGGTGTACTTCATTCATATCTGTTTCACCCGTACGGAAATATTTGGTGAGCAGTGAGCCATATACGTCAATGGCCCATACCTGTATACCGGGATTTTTTTCCTTCAGGTACATGGCAGTGCCTGTGATAGTGCCGCCGGTGCCTGCCGTACAAACCAGGTGTGTGATTTTTCCGTCTGTCTGCTTCCATATTTCCGGGCCGGTGGTTTCATAATGTGCCAGCCTGTTTGCCAGGTTATCATACTGGTTCATGTGACAGGAGTTGGGAATCTCTTTTGCCAGCCTGGCGGCTACGCTGTAATAGCTGCGGGAATCTTCCGGCAATACATTCGTAGGGCAAACAATAACTTCTGCGCCCACGGCTTTCAGTATATCTGCTTTTTCTTTGGACTGCTTGTCTGTAGTGACAAAGACACATTTATAACCTTTCACCACGGCGGCAAGGGCAAGGCCCATACCTGTATTGCCGCTGGTGCCTTCAATGATAGTGCCGCCGGGCTTTAGCCTGCCTTCCTGCTCGGCCACCTCCACCATCTTCAGCGCCATGCGATCTTTAATAGAATTGCCGGGATTGAAATAATCAACTTTAGCCAGTACAGTGCAGGGAAATCCCTTTACAATTTTATTCAATCGTATCAGCGGCGTATTGCCGATTGTTTCCAGAATATTGTTTTTGATATCCATGTGCAGGCTGATTGAGGGGCAAAGGTAACATAATCCCGGAGAAGGGCTCCGGTTACTGGCACCGCTTATCTTTATTTAATATGGCGTGCTAACAGATCAAAAATATCTTTCCCTTGTCACCCGGAGGTGGTGCAGGCTATGCCCGATGATGATGTACCCGATGCCCCTTACGTAGCACCTGCTGCCGGAAGCAACGCCGCTTGCTTCAAGCTGCTCCTCATCAAAAGAGCTGAACAGTAATACGGATGAGTGGCGCACAGCTTTAAACTCTTCTATCAGCTTCTCCCAAGGGCGTGTATGCGCTTTTGCCTGGTCGGCATATTTGTTTTCGTCAAAGCCGGGAAGATGCGTGTCATCAAGCCGGGCAAAGCGGAGAGCACGGTAAGCAAAGATGCGTTCTGCATCAATAATATGCTGCAGCACTTCCCGTATCGTCCATTTGCCGGCGGCATAGCGGTAGTCATATTTTTCCGGTGGAATATTTTCAAAAAAATCAAGAAAAGCATCGGTATGCTTGGACCAGGCTTCAGCCAGATCCGGTTCATCGACCAGCTTCACATATCCGTGGCACCAGTCGCCAATCCGTGACAGATCAGGGTGCATGTTTTAAAATTTTCAGGCCGG
>DAOLFO010000105.1:0-9900 GCA_035326305.1 Chitinophagaceae bacterium | reverse complement strand
ATAGTAGCCGTCCTGTTCCTGTCGTAATTAGTTACCTGGCGCGGCGCAATGCTTCTCCTGTCATTATCCCGGTTAATTTGCGGGCGGTATACATTCACCGTATTATTCCTGAAATTACTTCTTCCGGGCCTGTCAGCATCACGAAAGCGTACCGGGTTGATACGGCCGGTATATCTTTCTGCATCCATACGCCGCGGGCCGGTTACAAAAATATTGTTGGTACGACGGCTGTAGTTATTGATAATCGTAGTGTTGTTAATGATAGTGATATTTTGTGAACGCGGCACGCAATAGTTATAAATGCGGGGCGACATAATATACCGGCGTGGTGTAAAGCACCAGTAATCCACCGGGGGGTTGTAGCTGCCCAGCGAAAAGCCAATGCTGATATGGATACCCGGGCGCAGCGGAGCCCAGCCGTAATAATCACCACCATCTCTCCAGGCTACCCAGGCAGGCGACCACTCATAGCCAGGTACCCACAGCCATCCATAATAGGGATCATGAAACCAGCGGCCATAATGAAATGGCGCCCAGCCCCAGTTATAGTCAGAGACCCACATCCACTCATACTCATCTGACCATACCCAGCGGCCATTGGTGCTGTACGGCCTGAAATCATCTCCCGCCGAAGGCGCCCATACATAGCCATACTCCGGGTAGTCAATCCACTCTCCGTAAGGGCTCAGTTCATCATAAAAAGTCTGGTAAGAAACTTCCACGCCGGCCCCAACCTGTGCAGCGGAACGGTAAGGAAGCGATACGGCCACTATAGCCGCCAGTGAAAAAAAGAACGGTGTCAAAAAACTCTTCATGGCAAAATATTTAATTGTTTTCAATGGCTTTTCTGTACAGGCTTTTTTTAAGTCGCTTTTCTGCCTGTAAATATGAGCTATTATTATGCCCGCAGGTTGCAGGCAGCTATGATTTACAATAATGTTAGGAAAACATTCTGAAAAATTTAGATAAAGTGTAAAGAAACAAGCAGCCAATAGTGCAGTTACCGCTTCGCCCACCGGTTATGATCTTCCGTTTTACCTCCCGGTATCAGGATGATCATGGCTACGTGCAGGCGGAGGTTATTTTCCACTGCAAAAGCAGCAGATACTACCTGCTTGCTGGTAACCGGGCTGCTGCCGCAATTAAAGCAATCGAATACCACTCCTGTACGGGTAAAATCTATATTTCCCTTTTGCTGCGGCAGCACGGTGAGATAGTTTTCAGATGACTGGCCAAAAAAGGAAAAGTCTTCGTCATTTCTTGCGAGCAGTTGCTCAATCCGCATATTGATGTAAACACCGCTTGCTGTGCGCCAGGCATTGCGGCTTGCTGGCGCTGAAGCATGAGCGGTATTTTCTGTGGTAAGCGTCCCACTAATGATAATATGCGAGAGCCCGTTCAGGTTTTGTTCATCATTCCAGATGAAAACAGCCTGGTGCGGTGTATTGGGGAAAAGGATAGAGCATTTCTGCAGCTCTTTTTCTGAAAAGAAATACACATCTTTTCTTACGTTGGCTGCGCCAAAAAAGTATTCGAGATAAGCATGTGAGTCAAACTGGAGCAAATCCTCACCATAAATCACCGATTTTGCCGGGGGCATTTTCTTTTCCTGGAAAACCAGCGAGTAGTAACGTGTGCCGTCTTCGTTGTAAGATGCCGTGGCAACGGTTTGATTTTTTCGCTGAAAAAGATAAGAGCAGCTATCTTCCTTCTGCCTGCCTGGCCCCTTTGCAAACCCGGCTGCGCTCAGCGCCGCCACTGCACCATTATACTCCGCCTCCAGCGGTGTTTGCAGGGCAAACGCTACCTGCTTGCCCGACTGGTAGCGTATCAGCCTTCGTATGCTGCTATACCCGGAATCCGGCTCCGGCAAAACAACCTGCTCCCATGTATCGGCAATCGTATCGTTGATAAAGTCTTTTCCTGTATGCCGGAATCCTTTTTTTACAAGATAAGTGTTTGCTTTTTTATCAGAGAAGGAAGCAATATGCGCCAGGTCATCCACTACATCACCCTGTGCATGTAGCTGAGCAGCTATTAATAAAAAAATAATAAGCAGTCCTGTTTTTTGCATGCTATCCTGCTTCCATAGGTTTTGAACCGGAGCCGGGAGCTTTTAACAGGATATGGCGGTAGAGGAACGAAGCAAAACTAATGATTTTTACAAAAAACTGGCAATGAAACTCCTATGCTTATTTCCTGAAAGGCCCGGGCGATTTTATTTTCAATCAGCAAGAGTTAGTACCTTTCTTATTCATAAAAACGTTCTCATATGGATCAGCGCATTATCAATCTTTATGACGAGTATACGCATAAGCCGCTCAGCCGCGGTGAATTTATCCGCAGGCTGGCCCTGATTACCGGCAGCACGGCCGCAGCCATGGCCATACTACCGATGATAGAAGTAAACCAGGCCCATGCGGCTATCACCCCTGCCAGCGATCTCTTTACAGAACGTATCCAGTACCCTGGCGTAAATGATACAAAAATGGAAGCCTATGTGGCCCGCCCGAAACAGGAAGGGAAATATGCCGCAGTGATTGTCATACATGAAAACCGCGGGTTGAATGCGCATATTGAAGATGTAGCCCGCCGTGCTGCCAAAGCCGGCTTCCTGGCTGTGGCGCCTAATGCGCTGGCCCCCCTGGGCGGCACACCAGCTAATGAAGATGAAGCCCGCACAAAATTTCAGCAACTGAAAGCAGAAGACTCGCTGCAAAATTTTATCAATGTCTTCAGCTACCTGCCTTCCCGCAATGACTATAACGGCAAAGCCGGCTGCACAGGTTTTTGCTGGGGCGGCGCTATGGCCAATAACCTGGCCGTACATGTACCCTCGCTGAAAGCCGCTGTGGCTTTCTACGGCAGGGCAGCAGCGGCAGAAGATGTACCGAAAATAAAAGCGGCTGTGCAATTGCATTACGCCAGCCTGGATGTGCGGGTGAATGCTGGTATCCCGGCTTATGAAGAAGCCCTGAAAAAAAATAATATCCCCTATGAACTGTACATGTATGAAGGTGCTAACCACGCCTTTCATAACGATACGGCACCCACCCGCTACAATGAAGCGGCCGCTAAGCTGGCATGGGAGCGCACTATTGCTTTTTTTAATAAATACCTGAAATAAACCGTACCAGCCTGCACAGCCTGCTGATTTTAAAACCCGCTATCTTCGCCGCCCTGTGCAATTGAAAGATTATTACAGCATATTAGAACTGCCCCCTTCTGCCAGCCGGGATGATATAAAAAAAGCGTATCGCCGGCTGGCGCTGCTTTATCATCCCGATAAAAGCGAAGACGACCCGTACGCCGCCTCCCGCTTTGCCGCAATAAAAGAAGCATACGAAGTGCTGACAAACCCCGGCAGAAAATACGAATACCTGCAGCAGCGCTGGTATATGCAAAGCCAGGGCATAAAATCATATACCGGCATTATCACTCCTGATATCATCCTGAAAAAAGCGCTGGAGCTCGACAGGCATACTTCACGCATGGATATGCACCGCATCAATCAAACACTGATCCATGAGCAGTTAGACAACCTGCTTTCAGCAGAAAACCTGGAGCAGCTCCGGCAGTTTGACGAGCCGGCGCTGTTTGTACAATTAGCCGCTGCCTGCCGCCGGATAAGCCTGCTGCTGAATGCAGAAAGACGTATGGATATATTGCTTCGTTTAAAAAAACTGCCTGCTGGTAGCAGAGCCTGGCAAAAAATGATGCTGGATGAAAAAAAATTGCTCCGGCAGGAAAAGTGGGAGCAGAAAAAAATATGGCTGATACTGCTGGTGGTATCAGCCATTTGCCTGGTTATTTATTTTGCCGGCAAATAAACTTTTACATCAGGGATATTTTGTCTCATCGCCTTTTGTCAGGCTATCACCTATTTTATGCATCAGGCTGGATACAGGCCCTTCCATTTTATTGGTGCGATCATCAATGGAATTATCTTCCAGCAAATAACCCATCTGCATGGCCGCAGGCAGGTACACCAGTATATTATGGCGCTGCCCGCCGATGTACTCCCGCAGTTTTTCTGCTGTATGCTTGTTATCCATTGTCTGATGAATAATAAGCACCGCCTCCTGCGCTATATCTTCCATCAGGCTTTCTGCCTCATCAGTAGTTGTGCCGGCGTAGTCTGCCACTTTCTGAACGGCCTCTTCCTTTTTATTCTCAAATATTTCCTGCAACCATGTTTGCCCGTGGCCTCCGGCAAGGATCGTGTTGCACCCGTTGTCCGTCCTGGTATACCTGAAAAAGCCGGCCATTACAGCAGGCAGCGCTGCCTGTGCCAGCCTTTCCGGAATGCTCAGCCCCTCTGCATGCTTCGGTTCCTGGTCATTCGGATCAATTTTGGTTAATGGCGGAAGGTTCATGCTTCCGCGTATGGCTTCAATAATATTTTCAGGCATAGCTGTAGGGTTTTGCTTACTGATGTAAAAAAAACTATGCCAAACCACAGGTATCTGAAAACGAAACGCTAAAGCCTTCCCTATCTTTGCGTAATGCACTATGTATCTGCTGAAAATCTCACGAAAAGTTACGGTATCCAGCCCCTTTTTTCAGGCTTATCCTTTCATATCTCCGAAGGCGACAAGATAGCGCTGGTGGCCCGTAACGGATCAGGAAAATCCACCCTGCTGAAAATACTGGCCGGAAAGGAACAGCCCGATGAAGGAAAAGTATGGATACATAAAGATGTGGATGTGGTGCTGTTTGAGCAGGAGCCTGTTTTTGCCGAAAATAAATCGGTGCTGGATAATATCTTTTTTCACGATCACCCCATCATCAGCGCTATTAAAGAATATGAAAAGATTGCAGAAACAGGGGATGCACAGCAAATGACCGCTGCCGTAATAAAAATGGATGAAATGGGAGCCTGGGATTTTGATGCAAAAGTGAAGCAGATACTGGGCCGGCTGCAGATACAGCACCTGCAGCAGCCCGTATCCACACTGAGCGGCGGCCAGCGCAAGCGGGTAGCCCTTGCTAAAACACTAATTGATATCGGCTTTGAACATAAGCATGTGCTGCTGATCATGGATGAGCCTACTAACCACCTCGATGTGGAAATGGTAGAGTGGCTGGAGCATTATCTTGACAAAGAAAATATAACGCTGCTGCTGGTAACGCACGACCGCTATTTCCTGGATGCCACCTGCGAAGAAATATGGGAACTGGACGGCAGCAGCCTGTATGTATACAAGGGCGACTACGAAACTTATTTAGAAAAAAAAGCTGCCCGGACAGAAAGCGAAGCTGCCAGCATTGATAAAGCCCGCAACACTTACCGCAAAGAGCTGGAATGGATGCGGAAGCAGCCCCGTGCCCGCACCACCAAATCAAAAAGCCGGCAGGATAATTTTTATGAAATAGAAAAAAAAGCCAAACAGCAACTGGAAGATCAGCAGCTACAACTGCAAATGAAAATGAACCGGCTGGGCGGTAAAGTGGTGGAGATGAAAAAAGTTTACAAAAGCTTTGGCGATAAGGTTATCCTCAAAGGTTTTGACTATACTTTTTCCAAAGGTGAGCGTATTGGTGTAGTGGGCAAAAACGGGGCAGGCAAATCTACCTTTATCAATATCATACAGCAGGCGGAACTGCCTGACAGTGGCAAGATAAATATTGGTGATACCGTGGTATTTGGCAACTATAGCCAGCAGGGCCTGGTAATAAAGGAAGACCTGCGGGTAATAGAATATGTAAAGAATATAGCGGAAAACTTTCCCCTTGCCAGCGGTGGTTCGCTGAGCGCTGCCCAGTTTTTGCAGCTTTTCCTGTTTGACCCGGATAAGCAATATACTTATATCAGCAAGCTGAGCGGTGGAGAAAAACGCCGCCTGCACCTGCTCTCCATTCTTTTCCGCAATCCTAACTTCCTGGTACTGGATGAGCCTACCAACGACCTCGATCTTCCGACCCTGTCGGTACTGGAAAATTTTCTCAGCGAATTTCCCGGCTGCCTGCTCATTGTATCACACGACAGGTATTTTATGGACCGCCTGGTAGATCACCTGTTTGTATTTGAGGGAGATGGTATCGTCCGCGACTTCCCGGGGAACTACAGCCAGTACCGGGCTGCGCAAAAAGAAGAAGGCGCTGATAAAAAGCCGGAAGAAAAAAATAAAAAAGAAAAGACCGCAGCCGAACAACCTGCTTCTTCTGCACCAAGGCGGCTTTCCTTTAAAGAAAAAAGAGAGCTGGATCAGCTTGAAAAAGAAATAGCTGATCTTACTGTAGAAAAAGAAAATATCACCACACAGTTAAACAGCGGCACAGCCGGCTTTGAAAAGCTGCAGGAGCTTTCCAGCCGCATTGGCACCGTATCCTCCCTGCTTGATGAAAAAGAACTGCGCTGGCTGGAGCTAAGCGAACTACTATAAAATGAGTAGCTGCTGCTGTCTTATTTTTTTCTACTTTTCCGGTACAAGTTACCATCATGAGAAAGGCCGCTTTCTTTCTGCCACTTTTAACAGGCTGCCTGTTTGCTTTTCAGAGCAGCCATGCCCAGATCATTAATATTGAAAGCTCCCGCATCCAGTCTGATACGCTTGGCTGGGCCGGGTCTGCCGGGGCAAATTTTGCATTGGTAAAAAATACGCGGCAGATACTACTGGTCAACCTGCAGGCGCACCTGCAGCTCAAAACAGAAAAAAGCCTGTGGCTGATATTGGGCGACTATGGCTTTTTGCAGGGCGGTGACGATAAATATATTTCAAACAGCTTTGGACACATACGGTACAACCGGAAAATAAATAAATGGCTGCGCTGGGAAGCCTTTACCCAGGTACAGAGCAACCTGATCACCCGGATCGAATCAAGGTTTCTGGCCGGTACCGGCCCCCGGTTTAAAGTAATGTCTTTTGAAAAATTCAGGTTGTATGCAGCCAGCCTTATCATGTATGAATTTGAAAAAGAAAGAACAACGCCTGCCAGCAACATCAATAAAAATATCAGGAGCAGCTCCTATATCTCATTTACCTTTGTACCTTCTGATAATACAGAACTCATCAACACCACTTTTTTCCAGCCACGCTTTGGACATTTTAGTGACAACCGTGTTTTCAGTCAAACCAGCCTGAAGGTAAAAGCAAGCAAACGCTTTTCATTGAATATCAGGTATAATTATCTGCATGACCGTGTTCCGGCCAAAGGAGCCCCCGCCACCACTTACAATCTTTCCAGCGGGATAGAAATTGATTTCTGATTTCTGGCACAAATACTGCATAATGCTTACTGTCAGTTTTTTATTTTGCTAATCGTAATCTTACGTGCATAGTAAATATCCGATGTGAACAAAATGTGACCGAAAAAGGTTGCAAACTACAAACAGCCGGAGTACTTTAGCCGCAGTTATCTGACACCAATTTCCTGCGAAAACAATTCCAGTATCCTGTAATTGTTGATTGACCTAAATGGTAAATATGAGCAGGAACTACTCCCCCGACCAGGTGCTGGCAGACAGGCTGATGCAGGATGACACTGTAGCTTTTGAAGAGCTTTACCGTCGCTATTGGCATAGCCTTTTTTCCTATAGCTATAATAAGCTGCATAATGTTGATGATGCCCGTAAAATAGTGCGCACCATCTTTATTGATCTTTGGGAAGGCCGAAAATCTATCCCGGCCACTTTCTCTCTTTCTAATCACCTGTATACACAAGTGCGCACTGCTGTGGTAAAAGCGCTGGAAGAAAAGCTCCTTGCTATTTCTGCAGAAGAAAGCTGCACCGATGAAATACTTGAAGAGTTTACTGCCACCGCCCTTCAAAAAGCAAAAGAGCCGCAGGTAAAAAAATATGAACCCATCCGGCATTCTGAGATCAGGCGGCAGCAAACTATTTATAATACAGACAAAGAGCAGGCCGGCATTTACATGCATGTAAAATGGCTGTTCCAGGCTTTAAATAATAAAATATATTCCTGAAGACAACCCATCCCTCCTTACCTAAAATTGAAAACGATGAAAACGCAAATTTTACACAAAAGGCTGGAGCGCTACCTGCGCGGAGAAGCCACGCCTGCCGAATCCCGCCAGATACAAGCCTGGCTCTCCTGCACTACCGAAGACAGGGAACTGACTGCCGAAGAGCGTTCCCGGCTGGAGATTGAAATATTAAGCGAAATACAGGCCCATACCGCCTACCCCCTTTTTTATCCTCAAAAACAAAAACCCTGGTGGCAAAAGATAGCAGCACTGTTTTAAGAAATATCGTATTAACCAGCTTAACCAGGGGTTGAGAAAAGTTAGACGCCTGTTGCAGGTACTGCTCTTAATACCTGCAATACTTTATCAGCGATCATACCAGGAGCAATGGACTGCATACACCCTGCTTTTCCGTGTACCGGGCAATCTTTATTGCCAAATACGGAAGAAGGCCGGCAGGGCAGATCTGCCTGTATAGCTAACTGCTCATCCTGCCCCCAGCCATAAAAGCCCAGCCAGGGATGTGTGCCTCCCCATACGGACACTACCGGCACACCAAAAAGTGAGGCCAGGTGCATATTGGCCGAGTCCATGCTCACCATCACATCCAGTTGAGAAATGATGGCAAGTTCTTCCCGGAAGCTGTAGGCACCGGCAATGCTTTTTACACCGGGTATTTCTTTCTCCCACTGCTGCAATGCAGGAGCCTCTTCTTTACCGCCGATCAGTAAAATAAAAATGTTTTGCTGTGCTGCAAGCTGCGTGACTACCTCTTTCATCTTGTCCGGCGGGTACATTTTTGCTGTATGACGGGCAAAAGGAGCAATACCGGCTTTCATTTTACCTGCTGCACCCGGCACAGAAAAACCAGCAGGCCACTTTTCTTTTGGCTTACAGCCCTGCTCTTTCACCAGCGATACCGGCAGCCCTAATGCGGCGAATACATCCGCATATCGCTGAAAAGTGGTTTTAAGCGGGTGCCGTTTTTTATTTACCGCCCGGGTAAGCTCTTTTTTTTCGCTGCGCCCTTTGTCTATTACTTTTTTTCTGTACGATAATAAAAAAAAGCGAAGCAGTTTGGTTCGCAGCACATCATGCAAATCGGCAATGGCATCAAATGAAATATCTTTCTTTAACTGCTTGGCCAGCCGGTGCAGGCCTGCTACACCTTTATATTGCCGGCGGATATCAGCGGGATAAAAATGCAGCCGCTCCATACCTTCAAAAAGCGGGGCGGCAAATGGCACGGATACCACGGTTATCTCTGCATCCGGGTGCTGGTGCAGCAGGCAGCGGATAACGGGAACCGTCATAGCTATATCTCCGAGAGCGGAAAAACGGAAAACGAGTATATGCCGGGGCGTTTTCAACAGCGTTATTTTTTCTGGTACAATACCGGGTTCAGACTTTCATCATTATACATCTTCATCTGCTTATACAGCTTCATGTATTTTTTTCCTGCAGCAATATCCTGCAGCAGCAGGGTGATGGCCCCGGTAAGGTCTTTTCTTTGTGTAAGCAGTATATCCAGCTTTGCCTGGCAGCTTTGCCGGTGTGTGGCTGTGGCTTCCGGGCGCTCCGCTTCTATCTGCATGTGGTATATTTTCAGCTCCAGTATCGAAAGGCGGTCAATGGCCCATGCCGGCGTTTCTGTATTGAGCGTGGCACCGGGCTGCGTTTTTACATCTTTATATTCATTCAGTATCCAGCTATCAATATACTCCACCAGGTCGGTACGCCGCTGGTTGGAAGCATCGATGCGGCGTTTGATCTGCAAGGCCGTTTCAGGATTAATATGCGGATCGCGGATAATATCTTCAAGATGCCACTGCACGGTATCCACCCAGTTTTTTACATACACCAGGTTTTCTAATGTAGCCGGTCCGTATGGATTTATCAGTTCCGCGTCCACAGAATCGTGCACATGGTAATCGTTAATGCTCTGCTGAAAAATGGATACCCACTGCTGTAC
>DAOLFO010000454.1:0-2029 GCA_035326305.1 Chitinophagaceae bacterium | reverse complement strand
GATTGGGCTTGTGTCTGTCATAGCACCGGTAATAGCCGGGGGAAACACCTGCGTGGTGCTTGCTTCTGCTGACAAGCCTCTTTGTGCGGTAACATTTGCCGAGGTTATCAACTCCTCCGATGTACCGGGAGGAGTCGTAAATATCCTGACGGGAAAACAGGCTGAACTGGTCAGTTGGTTTTCAGATCACATGGATGTAAATGCAACCATTTACTGCGAAAAAGACTCTGCTGTACAGCATTTAATCAAAGAAAAAGCGGTGCTGAACCTGAAAAGGCCATTTTTTTATGATAAAATAAACTGGTATGGCGGAGAGGGACAATCACCCTATTTTATTATGAACACACAGGAAATAAAAACCACCTGGCACCCGGTGGAAAATATTGCAGGATCGGGAGGAGGATATTGAGCAGGAAGCACCTTGTAAGATGTACGGTGTAAGGTGTATGATGTACGTGCCCGGTTCACGATTAACGGCCGATGCCTGATTTCTTGTTGCCTGGTTTGCTGATTTACGATAGCCGCTTTCGGTTTTTGAATTTAATATATAGCGCTTATTTGTTTCCAGTATTTTAGAATTTGATATTTAACCCTTACAACCTGAAACTTGAAACCTTAAACTTTCAACCTCTAACCTCTCTCCTTTGGTAAGATTTTTGATAAATACGCACTTATGCAAAAACTGATTTTTCTTTCGCTCCTGGTAATGGCCGGATATCTTTCCCCGGCACAGGAAAACGGGGCCGTTAAAGACAGCATACCGCCCACGGTCATTGTACATAAAGATCCGCGCCTCGACCTGCTGGTCAATAAGCAGGCAGAAGTAAATGAGTATACGAGCCGTGATGCCCGTAAAACCGGGAAAGGTTTCCGGCTGATGGTCATTACTTCCAGCAGCCGCGATGAAGCTATTGCCGCCAAGGCCACGGTGTATACCTACTTCCCGGAGCTGAAAGCCTATCTCTGGCACCAGTCGCCCTATTATAAGGTAAAGGCCGGTAACTTTAAAGACCGTAAGGATGCAGAAACATATCAAAAACGCATGAGCGCCTACTTCCCCAAGGGGGTTTTTATCATGAATGATGTCATAGAGCTGAAACCTGATAAGAGCAGGGAAGAAGATTTTTAATACCTTATTTCACCACTCCGGAAAATCCATGCTGTGCGTAACGGTGTGGATTTTTTATTTTTGCGCATGCTTGATCAAATAAAACAACTGGCCGGGGTGTATGCTCCGGAATTTATTGCGGTAAGGCAGCACCTGCATGCACATCCCGAACTGAGCTACGAAGAATTTGAGACTTCCCGTTTTGTACAGGAGAAATTACAATCGTTTGGCATTCCCTATGAGGTAAAAGCCGCTACCGGTGTGGTGGGGCTGATAGAAGGCAAAAACCCCAACAGCAGGGTGACGGCTCTGCGTGCTGATATGGATGCACTGCCGATACAGGAAGAAAATAATATCCCCTATAAATCAACAAAGCCCGGCATTATGCATGCCTGCGGCCACGATGTGCACACCACCTGCCTGCTGGGCGCTGCAAAAATTTTACAGCAGTTGAGAAACGAATGGGAAGGCACGGTAAAACTGATTTTTCAGCCGGGCGAAGAAAAAAACCCCGGCGGTGCCAGCCTGATGATCAAAGAAGGAGTGCTGGAAAACCCGCGCCCCTCTGCCATATTTGGCCTGCATGTACACCCCGGGCTGGCGGTAGGTAAAATGAGCTTCCGGCCGGGAAAGGTAATGGCCAGCGCTGATGAGCTTTATATCACCATAAAAGGAAAAGGAGGCCATGCCGCTTCCCCTCATTTGTGCACAGATCCCATACTCATCGCTTCTCATCTCATCATCGCTCTGCAGCAGGTGGTAAGCCGGAATAATGACCCGCATAACCCTACGGTACTTTCCATCACAGCGTTTAACGGCGGCCCCACCCCCAATGTGATCCCGAACGAAGTAAAACTGCAAGGGACCTTCCCGGCCCTGGGTGAAACCTGGCGCTTTCCTGCGCCGGAGCTGATCAAAACC
>DAOLFO010000453.1:0-2032 GCA_035326305.1 Chitinophagaceae bacterium | reverse complement strand
GATGATTGATATCTGCGATTTTGCCGTTGGCCTCTCCCGCCAGTTGCATGGTTTTACCATGCACAGTGAGCGCCCGGGACACAGGATGTATGAGCAATACCATCCCCTCGGCATTGTTGGCATTATCTCCGCATTCAACTTTCCGGTGGCTGTATGGAGCTGGAATACGATGCTGGCCTGGGTATGCGGGGATGTATGCGTATGGAAACCTTCAGAAAAAACCCCGCTTTGCGCTGTCGCCTGCCAGCATATTGTAGCAGAGGTTTTTAAAAATAATAAGGTGCCCGAAGGCGTGTGCGGCCTCATCATCGGCGGCCGGGAAACTGGTGAATGGATGAGCGCCGATACCCGCATACCGCTGGTATCCGCTACCGGCTCCACCCGTATGGGAAAAGCGGTGGCTGCCGCAGTAGGCGCCAGGCTGGGCCGCTCCTTGCTGGAGCTCGGTGGTAATAATGCCATTATTATTTCCAGGGAAGCTGATTTGAACATTGCTGTACTGGGGGCCCTGTTTGGCGCAGTAGGCACTGCCGGCCAGCGCTGCACCACCACCCGCCGGCTGATTATTCACGAAGACATTTATGAATCTGTAAAGAAAAAACTGAAAAGCGCTTACCAGCAGCTAAAAATTGGCAACCCGCTGGATGAAAAGAACCATGTAGGCCCGCTCATTGACAAAGATGCGGTAAAGCTATACCTGCAGTCAATTGAAAAATGTAAGAAAGAAGGCGGAAAATTTGTGGTGGAAGGCGGCGTATTAAAAGGAAAAGGCTATGAAAGCGGCTGCTATGTAAAGCCCTGCATTGCCGAGGCAAAGCCGGAGTATAAAATTGTGCAGCATGAAACCTTTGCCCCCATTCTTTATTTATTAAAATATAAAAACCTTGATGAGGCTATTGCCATACAAAACGGTGTGCCGCAGGGCCTGTCTTCCTCTATCATGACGCTTAACCTGCGGGAAGCAGAGCAGTTCCTTTCCCATGCCGGCAGCGATTGTGGCATAGCCAATGTTAACATCGGTACCAGCGGGGCCGAGATTGGTGGCGCTTTTGGCGGTGAAAAGGAAACCGGCGGCGGCCGCGAAAGCGGCAGCGATGCCTGGAAAGCATACATGCGGCGGCAAACCAATACTATCAATTACAGCACACAACTGCCGCTGGCGCAGGGAATAAAATTTGATATTTGAGTCGTTATTGCCGGTGAAAGTTACGGAGGCTATTAAAAGCCTCTGTAACCTAACCTGTTTTTCCTTTGTTCTAAAACCTGCTAATCTGCTTCTCAGCCGAGTCTCACTCCAGATATGTGCATGGCCGCGGACTCGGCGTCAGCCCGATACCCTTTTCGTCAAATCAATATCTGCCAGCTCAAGATAACTCAGAATAGCATACGCTCCCTGTTCTCCGCATAAATAAAACCTGGCAGAGCTATGCAAATAGTCCGCTACATCCGATACCAGGTTCCACTTACCCCGACAAGGGTTATCGTGCATATAGTCCAGTTTCTGCTTCATAAAGCCATTTGTCCGGCATTCCTTCCAGTCAAAAGAATCTTCCCATACTTCATGCTTCTTATTCCTCTCTTTATCTTTTGATTCTACTGACAAGCTTAATCGTTGCAGCAGTTGATTCTTATTTTGTTCTTTCAGCCGCTTCACAATTTCATAAGCCATAAACCGTTTCCCATTTCCAATAATAGTGTTAATGGATTGCCCAGTATTGCGGAAAGCGATCAGGGCATGCAGGTGATTGGGCATAATCACATAGCCGCTAATATAATGTCCTTTTGATTTCAGGTGATCAAACCAGTCGTACACCATATTAAAACCATTCGTCATTTCTATCAATGGTAACCATTGATGGCAGGTGATCGTAATAAAATACACCCCATCCGGTTCTGTTATTTGTCGTTTAACGGGCATCAGGAAAATTACCACTTCTGCTCCAAAACAGAACAAGGGAGCATGAAGTCCAGTATTGTAAAGCTAAAAGGCGGGAGATATTTAATATCTAACCCTAATAGTTACGCCGAGTCC
>DAOLFO010000104.1:0-9952 GCA_035326305.1 Chitinophagaceae bacterium | reverse complement strand
TCTTCAGCAGCCCGTAAGAAATTATGTAGCTTTAGCACCATGCTAAAATACCTGCTGCTTATCATATCCCTGTCCCACCTCAGCACCCTGCAGGCACAGGATGAAAATCCCAAGATCGGTTCAGAAAAAGGCGTGAAAGAAAAACTCACCCGGATAAAGGGCGGCCTGCCTGATATTAAAAAAAACCTGACAAAGCAGGACGAATTGTTTACTGATACCTACAACGTAACCTTTGAAATGGGCAACGGTATTATTCTCTTTGAAGAAGATGAGGAAGAAGGCGTGCAGTCGCTGATCATCAGCTTCTCCTCCGATTATTTCTCCGGTACGGTGAAGGATTACCAGGAATATTATAAAAAACTGGTAGCCCTGATCGGGGAAGTGTTCGGCAGCAGCTATGCCTCTACTGCGGATAATACCGAAAAAACCTGGTCAACCTACTTTTTTCAAAAAGAGAAAGGCATCGCCGGCTCCAATACCGGGATAGGTATAGAATGTAACTGGATGTTTGAAGAATCAATCGGTCCGGAAATAACGATTGAAATTAATAGTAAAGTAAAAAAATAACTATTTACTGCTGCATTGTGACTACCCAAATTAAAACAGCACAAATTTTTTCATAAAAAAATCCCGGCCACTGCAGCGCCGGGATTTTATTTTTATAAAAACATTCCGTTATGGCTTTGTCCAGGTATTATTGGCCGGTACCATATCGGGAAATACCTTATCCGGATCAATTACAATTTTTGTAATTTCTTCCTCTGTATCCAGCGCAAATTTCCAGGTGCTGTTATTCTGCCATATTTCCACGGGCAGCTTTTTGCGGCCGGTCTTATTGCCCGCAGTTGTGTACTCCACTATCACCGGCATCGCCATGCGGTCTTTGTTTTCGATAGTGACCAGTGCTCCTTTCTTCGGATCATTCTCCACATACTCCACTTTAGTCACTGCCTGGTCAAGCTGGTAATTGTTCAGGATGACGCTTTTCCAGAACCAGGCCAGGTCTTCACCCGCACTGTTTTCCATGCTGCGGAAAAAATCCCAGGGAGTGGGATGCTTGTATGCCCAGTCGCGGATGTATTTGCGAAACGCATAATCAAACCGGTCCTGCCCCAGTATATGATCACGCAGTAATCCCAGTGCAAAGCCCGGCTTGCTGTACAGCAGCGATCCGATATTTCTTTCCTGCATGCCATCCGGTGTATTGTACACAGACTCCATGGAAGGATTGAACAGCCTGCTGCCATGTGCAGGAGCTTTTCCGCCTTTATACTCCCCATTGTTGAAGTCTTCACCGGCTATGCCATTGATGAAGGTATTGAATCCCTCATCCATCCAGCCGTACCTTCTTTCATTGCTGCCCACGATCATCGGGAACCAGGTATGTCCAAACTCATGATCAGTTACGCCCCACAGCCCTCTTGTTTTGGCCCGGTATCCGCAAAACACAATGCCCGGATACTCCATACCGCCTACATTGCTTGCCACGTTTACCGCTGAGTAATAGGGGTAAGGGAACCAGCGTTTGGAATAATTTTCAACAGACCCTTTGGTATACTCTGTAGAGCGGCCCCAGGCATCCTGCCCGTCAGACTCTTCGGGATACACCGACATCGCCAGCCCTTTTTTACCTTCCGGAAAATTCATACGTGCAGCATCCCAGATAAAGGAGCGGGAAGCAGCCCAGGCAAAATCTCTTGCATTGGTAATTTTAAATTTCCAGGTCAGCAATGGTTTAGCCGGCTTAGCAGCAGCATCCGTCACTTCTTCACGGCTGCGGATGATCACGGTCTTATCGCTTTGCTTCGCCTGGTTATAGCGTTTCAGTTGTGTGGCTGTAAGCACTTCCTGCGGGTTGAGCAGTTCACCGGAGCCAGCCACGATCATACCTGAAGGAGCGGTAATGCTCACATTGTAGTCACCGTATTCGCAATAAAACTCACTGGCGCCAAGGTAGGGCTCTGTGTTCCATCCGCGGATATCATCAAATACACAAAGGCGGGGAAACCATTGCGCTATCGCAAATATGTCCCCATTCTTAGTGGGTTGTATACCTGTACGGTCAGCGCCATATTGCGGTACGGTATAGCTGTATTCGATGCTGAACTTCACCATCCCTGTTTTTGCAGCCAGCGCTTTGGCCAGGCGCACCTGCATGCGGGTATCATCCACAATATAGTCGGCATTGGATGCCACAGCACCGTTAATGATCTTTACTGATTTGATTTTATACCCGCCGTCAAATGTGCTTTTAGCATCACCATAGCGGCTGCGGCCGGTAGCCGGCATTTTGGCCTGCCCGCGGGACTGTGCGTTGAACAGGTTCTGATCCAGTTGCAGCCACAGGAAAGGAAGGCTCTGCGGGCTGTTATTTTTATAAGTAATCGTTACGGTGGCCGTTACCTCTTTGCTTGTTTCATTCAGCGAGGCATTGATCTGGTAGTCTACTTTGTTTTGCCAGTAAGCCGGGCCAGGCTCTCCGTTAGCGGCACGGTACTGGTTGCCATTGTAGGTGTAAAAGAGGGGCGAAAACAAATCATGGTTATCATACTTTGTTTCCGTAGCAGTCTGCGCCTGCAAATGCACAGCCAGCAGCATCACCCCTGCTAAGCTCAGAATCCTTTTTTTCATGATGTGATTGTATTTTGTATAATATAAGCTATGAAAATACGCAATGAGCAGGGACAGGCCAAAGCATTTTTACGAACGGTTTTAGAAATAATTCTCTGCCACCAGCCCGAAGTTGAGCAGCAGGTTTTCCCGGTCGGTACGTGCTACCCGGTTATAGGTCACCATCCCCGTCAGGCTCAGCCATTTTCTCAGCTTTATGCCTATAGCAGTTTGTGAACGAATAATATAATCATCCCATTTTTTGAGCGAAGGCTGCCAGAAATGCGCCCCTTCAAAAGTAATAAGTCCGTTGATGATCCACTTATGCTTTATACGCAATGAATTACGGACGGTCTGATAGCTTTCTTCCGTTTCATCTGTCTTTTTTATACGGCTTGTTTCGTACAGCAGTCCATTGCTGATGACCACTTCGGCTGCGGGCCTGTTTATCACATTCCAGCCTATGCCGCCGCCTGCCTGCAACTGGTGGCGGATACGCAGCGAATAGCTGCTGACAAAAGAAGCAAGGCCCCAATAGTAGACCTTATGCTTATCCTTCAGCAGATCGATATTAAAGGCAGAGGAAAAATCATTGTTGGAAAGCTGCCCATCCTGCCGGCCATATATCCAGGCCGTGCTGCTGTTGAAGCTGGCTTTTTCCCTGCTCATACCCAGCGTAAGCGCATTGCTGAGCACAAAGGATCGCCTGTCGTTGGTTTTGTTCAGTATACCGGTAATGCCATACCTGGCATGATAGTGTGTGGAATCATTGAATTGTGCAGTGGCAGAAAAACCGTGGTACAGCATTACCAGCAGGAAAAAAATTCTTTTCATAGCGCTGCAAAGATATTGGCAGTGGGCGAAACAGGTTTCCTGATGCGGGTTATTTCCTATCTTCATCCTCACGCCAAACATTTGCTGATCATGAAAAAACCGATCCTGCTGCTTACCTTTCTTGCTATATCCCTGCATGGCCTGTGCTGGGGATTTTTCGGACACAAAAAGATCAACCGCCTTGCCGTGTTTATGCTGCCGCCGGAAATGCTGGTTTTGTACAAGCAGCATATCAGCTTTGTAGAGGAGCATGCCGTAGACCCGGATAAACGGCGCTACCTGGTGGCAGCAGAAGGGCCACGCCACTATATAGACATTGATCGCTACGGCAAATGGCCATATGACTCACTGCCACGCCGCTGGACAGATGCGGTGGCAAAATATTCCTCAGACACTTTACAGGCTTACGGCATTGCGCCCTGGTGGATTAATACCATGCTGTACCGGCTCACTGAAGCATTTAAACAAAAAAACCAGGCGGCCATCCTGAAACTGTCAGCAGAAACCGGACATTATATTGCCGATGCACATGTGCCCCTGCATGCCACCCGCAATCATAATGGGCAGTATACGGATCAGAAGGGCATACACGGCTTCTGGGAAAGCCGCATACCGGAGCTGCTGGCAGATACGGAATGGGATTTCCTGATTGGTAAAGCAGATTACCTTACTGCCCCTTCTTCGTTTATATGGGACAGGGTGCTGGAAAGCGCAGCGGCAGCCGACACCGTATTAGCAACAGAAAAAAAACTGTCGCTGGTTTTTCCTCCTGATCAGCAGTTTGCTTTTGAAGAGCGGAATGGCGTGATCATCCGCCAATACTCCTCCGCTTACACCCGTGCTTATGATAAAGCGCTGAAAGGGATGACGGAGCGGCGTATGCGCCAGTCTGTTTATGCAGTAGCCTGCTTCTGGTATACGGCATGGGTAAATGCGGGGCAGCCTGACCTGCTGCAACTTACCGGCAGGGAGTTCAGCCCCGAAGACCTGAAAGAGTTTGAATCAATGAATGCCGCCTGGCTGAAAAAAAACGGGGCAGCACGTGAGCATGAATAGCCTGCTTACAATTGCAGGCTGGCCAGCACTGCAAAATGATCCGAAGCAAAGCGGCCCTCCCATGTTTGAGAAACGGTGGCATGTGTCAGCACTTTCCATTTTCCTTTCAGGAAAATATAATCAATGGGCTTATCGTTGCGCTCCTTATTTTTAAAAGCATTAAAGGTGCCTGTTGGGCCATAGTGCGGCGTTGCAGACAGCTCTTTTGCATCCACCAGGTGCAGCGGGTTTGATTTATCCGTTATCACCTGCACCGGCTCATCTTCCGGCTCTGCATTAAAATCGCCGGTAATAACCGCTGGCGTGGCGCCGGCCAGCTCTTTTACTTTTTGTAAAACAATATGCGCACTCTGCCGCCGTGCTTCCTTCCCTATATGATCAAAATGCGTATTAAAGGCAAAGAATATTTTTTTTGATATGCGGTCACGGAATTTAGCCCAGGTCACCATCCGGGTGATAGCTGCATCCCAACTCTTGCTGCCCGGCACCTGCGGCGTTTCAGACAGCCAGAACATACCACTGCTCAATGCCTGCAGGCGGGTGCTGTCGTAAAAGATGGCAGAGTACTCCCCTTTTGTTTTTCCATCATCCCGGCCGCCGCCGATTGATTTATACCGGGGCAGCCTTTGCTTCAGGTCTTCCATCTGGTCGTGCAGCGCCTCCTGCACGCCCAGCACATGCGCTTCGTGAAAAAGTATTTGCGATGCCACTTTATCTTTCCGGTAGGGCCAGGCATTCAGGCTGTCTGAGCTGGTGTTGAGCCGGATATTAAACGTCATCACTTTGACGGGCTGTGCAAAAGCTGCTGATACCAGCAGTACCGCAATGCAGAAAAGAAAATATTTTTTCATACAACAAAAGAAAATAAAAGGTACGCCGCAAGTTACGGTTTATCTTTTGCTATGCGAAAGCCCTGGTTGCTGAAAGAAGCATGTATATGTACCCGACCTATATCCACCGAATTGAAAAAGCTGCACGCATTTTTGCTGCACCACCACGATCCGCCACGGGCATGCGCCACGGTGTTTTTTTCTTCCGGGCTGAGCTTGCCGGAGCAAAACTCAAACACATTTCCATATACATCATACAGGCCCCATGCATTGGGGGCGAAGCTGCCCCCCGGTGAAGTATACATATACCCGTCTGTACTGTCTGCCGAAAGATGATCCCGGCCATGCCATATATTGCCATAGCGAATCAGCTCATCTCTGTTTTCTCCAAAAAAATAGTCCTGCCCGCTGCCGGCGCGGCTGGCCACTTCCCATTCCTGCAGCGTGGGCAAGCGTACCCCGGCCCATTTGCAGTAAGCTATAGCATCGGCATAGCTGATGCAGGTGACGGGATGATCCATTTTATCCTCAATCCCTCCCCTGCTTATGCCATTGGGAAAGCGCCAGTGCGCCGTGCTGTCTTCCAGCCAGCGAAACTCTTTCAGCCCCGGCTCAAACACCATTGCATTTTTTCTTTTCTCCGCATCGGTTACATAGCCGGTGGCCTGCACAAAGGCCGCAAACTGCCGGTTAGTAGTTTCTGTTTTAGCTATACAATAAGACTTCAGGGTTATCACCCGGTATGGGTTCAGGAGATGGCCTTTTTTACCTATGGCATAGCTGCCTGCCGGCACCTGCACCAGTCCCGTATCAGCCTGCGCCTTGCCGGCTATGGCCGAAAAAAGAAGTAAGAGAATAAGTGTGCTACTTTTTGCCATTATAAAAATCCATCGCCCGTTTGATGATCAGCTCTTCATTGGCCTTATTGAAGTTCAGGTAAGAAAGATAACTGGCATCCTCGCCATACAGTTTGGTAAAGGAAGCGGACTCAAGAAAAGGCTGGTATTCCCCTTCCTTCATGAGCTGCATCAGCAGCGTGAGTATGTCAAGATCCGCTGATTTTATTTTATAGGTTTTTACCAGCAGCGGGATCATTTCCCATGCTTTTATTTCCAAAATTGCGTGCTTGTAATTCAGCCCGATTTTTTTTGTACGGTTAATACTTTCTGTAAGCAGTGCTATCACACTGTCGCGGTTATCGGCCAGGAACTTCAGTTGCCTTTCGCTCCAGTAGTGTTCATCAAACGCTTCCGGCAGGTATCCGAATATTTTTTTGTGCTCATCCTGTATGGGTGGCATGGCATCACAGTTCTGGCTATACGACTCTGCATGCAGCATGCTATAAGTAAATTTTTCGCGGAGCGACAGCTTTTCAAAGGCTTCCCGGCTCAGGCCGTCAAATTCTTCTTCTTCGTTAAATTCTATTTTACTGATCAGCGCTTTTATTTTCTGCAGGCTGTATGGCGGCGTGGTGTTTTTCATCCGGCTTGCATGGTAAGCCTTGCTTTGCGGGCCGGGCTCCTTCCACTCATATTCATCCTGGGCTGCCAGGGAAAGGGGGATGCAAAAAAATATTGCAGGTAAGATCAGGCGCATGGTGTCTTTTTTTTAAAATTACCATAAACCCGCCTTACCTGCAATACACCAGTTGTAGTATAAAATATTTCCGGTTACTTCAGTTGCTTCAGGATTTCCTCGAGGGCTTTGTCTAATTGCGGATCACGGCCATTGAGCTTATCGTCAAAAGTATTAATGACTTTTATATCCGGATCCACGCCGCTCATTTCCAGGTCTTTTCCATCCAGGCTGTAGCAACCCCAGCCCGGCATCCGCACAGCAGACCCATCAACCAGGCCCACACCACTGGTAAAAATAATCCAGCGGTAAGTGCCGTTACCAACGATTTTGCCCAGCCGGAGTGTTTTAAAGCCCTGCGCCGTCATTTCTGCATCGCTTAGCGACTGCTCATTGATAAGCAGGATTATCGGCTTATCGGACGGTGCAAAATTTGATTGCGGTGTCAGCTTGCCCTCCCTGTACTTCCACTTCAGGTAGCTGCGCTGCGACAGGAAGCGCAGCACCTCATCATGCACATTACCACCTGTATTATACCGCAGGTCAAATATGAGCGCATCTTTATGGTTCAGCTCCTGCGTCATATCAATCAGGAACTGGTCAAGCTCAAACTGGCCCATATTTTTCATATACCCATACGCAATGCGGCCTTTGCTTTTTTCATCCACCCGTTTTTGGTTGGCATCTATCCATTCGTCATACAGGTTGCCATAGAGGCTGCCCTGCGGGTGAATTTTTGCCTCTACGAACTGGCCGCCCCGGCTGAAGGTGAGCTTCATCTCCCTGTCCATAGATGGTTTGGTAAAATAAAAGCTGCGATCCCGCTGCACATCCACCGTTACGCCGTTTACCGCCTGCAGCACATCGCCGGGCCGTATGTCAATGCCTTTTTTATCTGCCGCAGACCGCTTTACCACGTATTTTACCCGGTAAGGATTATTTTCCTCAAACACCACACCTGTTTCCACGGTCACATTTGACAATTGTACCGACTCATCTGTACCGAAGGTGCCAAAGCCCTGGTGCGATGAGTTGAGCTCGCCCAGCATATCATTGAGCAATACCCGCAGGTCGGCCCTGTTGTTCAGATGCGGGATAAACTGCGCATAGTAGCGTTTTGTTTTGTTCCAGTCCAGCCCGTGAAATTTTTCATCATAATAATTTTCTTCCATCTGTGCCCAGGCCTCTTCAAACATTTGTGCAAACTCTGCAGACAGGTTTCTCCGGAAAGTAGAGCTGACAGAAACAGGGTCTGTCCGGTTGCCATCTATATTCAGTTTCACAATATTGCCGTTCAGCAGCATGTACAGCTTGTCGCCGGAAGCGGCAATGGTGTAGCCAAAGCCCCCGTCAGTACCGGCAATTTTTTCTGTTTTGTTTTGCTCAAAAGGCTCTGTCACTGTTTTCCACAGAGCGCCGCGGCCTTCTCCATGATTGCTCTGGTAGAGCGCTGTTATTTTATCTCCTTTTTGATGCACATACAGGAGATACTGGGCCCCCAGTGACGGGCTGATTTGCTCCAGCCGCTCCATGATGCGGTCAGTGTCTATAGTGATATCCTCTGTTTCGGGAGCAGGCGGCGTGGCTTTCTTAGTGGTATCCTTTTTTTCCTCCTTAAATAATTCATCAAACTTATCAGCCCGGAAAGGTGCATCCAGCTTTTCTAATGGCACCCGGTATACTTTGGCATCGGGCATACCAAAGGGATAAGCCGGCTTTAATCTTTGTGAGGTAAAATAAATGTACTTGCCATCGCCCGACCAGGTAGGGGCGGCTTCTGTGATGCCGGTATTGGTCAGGTTGATAGTTTTACCCGTCTTCAGGTTGTGCAGGAAAATATCCTGCTCAAAATTGCGGTAAGCGGTAAACACCACGTACTCGTCATTGGGAGAAAAACCGGGATAGCTGTTTTGAAAGCCCCATATTTCATCTTTCACCAGCGTTTTGCTGGCCAGGCTTTTCAAATCAATCAGGCGCACTTCATCCCTGCCGCTCAGGTATACGCCTTTATCTTTTTTCTTATTCAGCACCAGTGCCCGGTTATTCCGCTTATCATTAGTGAGCTGTTTGGGTGTGCCGCTGCCATCTGCCGCAATAGTATACCAGTTGGTATAGCCATCCAGCGTTTGATTGTAAATCAGGGTGCGGTTATCGCTCATCCATTTTACCTCCCGTGCCCGCTCTGCGCTGCCGCGGTTGATTTGTTTGATAAATTTCCCTTCTGCATCGCTCACAAATAATTCACCCCTTGAGATAAAAGCCAGTTTCTTACCATCAGGTGAAATATCAAGAGCGGAAATATTTCCCCTTACTTCATAATCTTTTTCTTTGGGCAAAATATTATTGCGCACGATAGCGGGCTCCCATTTAGCGGCTTTGTCAGATTTTACATCGTATACCCAGAGCTGGTAATCTTTTTCAAACACTACTTTTTCACCATTAGCGCTTACCTGTGGTGCGCGGATAGAAGTGGTATAGCGGGTGAGGGCTTTTTTACGTCCTTTGTCCAGCGAATACAGGTTGTACTCACCGTTGGCTTCATCAGAAATAAAATACACATTGCCGGCTTTGTCGATAGTAGCTCCAAAATCCTTTCCTTCCCAGTCCGTATATTTTTTGTGCTGCTTTGTTTTAAAGTCGTACGACTGTATATCGGGGTTAAAGGGCCCTTTATAGCGCTTGCGCTGCGCCTGGTTGCCGCTTTCCCAGGTATCGTTGAAGTAGATGCTGCCATCAGGATGCTCCACCAGGTTATGGTCGTACTGGAAAAAATAGTTGCCGAAAATACGTTGCGGGGTGCCGCCGGCAACGCTTACTTTGAAGCCTGCCACCTGGCCCATGCGGCCGCTGTTGAAATAAATGTATTTGCTGTCCCAGCTCCAGCCGGTCACTTCATCATGGCTGCTGTGCCAGGTGATTTGCTTTACTTCGCCGCCATTCACTGGTACCAGGAAGATATCGCCGTTTCCATACTGGCGCCCGGTAAAGGCAATCCACCTGCCGTCAGGCGAAACCCTTGCGTTTGTTTCATATCCCTGCATGGCGGT
>DAOLFO010000452.1:0-2038 GCA_035326305.1 Chitinophagaceae bacterium | reverse complement strand
CCGAAAAGAAATGGTATGAACACTGGCTGAGCCAGCGTTACTTTCACAGTGAGCCTGATGAAAGGGAGCCCTATACCATCGTGATACCGCCGCCCAACGTAACCGGTGTGCTGCACATGGGGCACTGCCTCAATAATACGATACAGGATATCCTGATCCGCCGGGCCCGTATGCAGGGCAAAAACGCCTGCTGGGTACCGGGTACAGACCATGCCTCCATTGCTACAGAAGCCAAAGTAGTGCAGATGCTGCGGGAAAAAGGCATCAGCAAATCCTCGCTCAGCCGCGATGAGTTTCTGGCCTATGCCTGGGAGTGGAAGGAGAAATACGGCGGCATCATACTGCAGCAACTGAAGAAGCTGGGCTGCAGCCTGGACTGGGAACGGACTTCCTTTACCATGGATGACGACTACTACAAAGCCGTTGTTCATGTGTTTGTTGACCTCCATGATAAAGGGCTTATTTACCGGGGCAAGCGCATGGTAAACTGGGATCCCGCCGGCCTTACGGCGCTGAGCGATGAAGAAGTGATTTTTAAAGAAACTGACTCCCGGTTATACTTTGTAAAATACCTGCAGGCCGATGGTCAGGGCAGCATTACCGTAGCCACTACCCGGCCCGAAACCATACTGGGCGATGTGGCCATCTGTGTAAACCCTGCTGATGAACGCTACACCGGCCTGGTAGGCAAAGAGGGGATAGTGCCCATCATCAACCGCCGCATACCGGTAATAGCCGATGAATATGTAACAATGGAATTTGGTACCGGTGCGCTGAAGGTGACACCTGCACATGATAAAAACGATAATGCCCTCGGCGCAAAGCATGGCCTGAAGGCGATTGACACGCTGGATATACATGGCCGCTTTACAGCAGAAGAGCTGGTGGAAGATGCCCCTTCCCCACAGGTGCTGGCTTATACCGGTATTGACCGCTTTGAGCTCCGGAAAAAAATAGCAGAAGATATTGCATCGCTGGGCCTGCTGGAAAAAACAGAAGATTATAAAAGCCAGGTGGGCACCAGCGAACGCACCGGCGCCGTGATAGAAAATAAACTTTCCCTGCAGTGGTTTATCAACATGGAAAAATTCCTTGACCAAAACCCGCAGGTGCTGCAGGCAGTGATGGATGATACCATTACTTTTTACCCGGCCAAGCTAAAAAACACTTACAGCCACTGGCTGCAAAACATTAAGGACTGGTGCATCAGCCGCCAGCTCTGGTGGGGGCAGCGCATACCTGCCTGGTATGATGCAGCAGGCAATTGCGTAGTGGCTGCTACACGGGAAGAAGCGGTGAAAAAATTCAGCAGCCTGTACCCTGATACCCATACCGGCAAGATAACCCAGGATGAGGATGTGCTGGACACCTGGTTCAGCAGTTGGCTCTGGCCGATGGAAGTATTCAAAGGCATCAGCCATCCGGGCAATAAGGAACTGGACTACTATTACCCCGGCACCACACTCGTGACAGGGCAGGATATTATCTTTTTCTGGGTGGCACGCATGATCATGGCAGGATATGAGTACAGGCACCTCCCTCCTTTCAAAGATGTATACTTTACCGGCATGGTACGGGATAAGCTGGGGCGCAAGATGTCGAAGCAGCTTGGCAACTCACCCGACCTGCTGGAGATGATTGAAAAAGACGGGGCCGATGCCGTACGATTTGGCGTAATGATTGCCTCTCCTGCCGGCAATGACCTGATGTGGGATGAAAGCGGCAATGAGCAGGGGCGCTTTTTTATCAATAAAATATGGAATGCGCTGAAGCTGGTAAAAATGTGGGAGGGCAGACAGGCAGATGAAGTGAAAGATGCTCCCGTATTTGCAGTACAATGGTTTGAGCAAAGGCTTGCCGGTGCAAAGCAACTGGTAGATGACCAGTTTAAAGATTACCGCCTGAGTGAGGCGCTCAAAACAATTTATTCACTTATCTGGGATGATTTCTGCAGCTGGTACCTGGAGTGGGTGAAGCCCGGCTTTGAACAGCCCGTAGACAGGCGGGTATATGCAAAAACGATCAGCTACTTTGAAGA
>DAOLFO010000103.1:0-9992 GCA_035326305.1 Chitinophagaceae bacterium | reverse complement strand
CAGCGGCAGTTGCTGTCCCACCTTCAGCGGTGGCAGCATGCCTTCCTGCGTTTCTTCTTCATCCTCATCATCCCGGCTTTCCCGGTATACTTTCAGGAATCCGTCAAACTTTAATACCTCACCGGAAGCAGCCAGCTCTTCCCTGTTAGTGGAAATTTCAATTTTGGCAATCGTTTTTTCCAGCTCAGCATCCGCCATCTGGCAGGCCATGGTGCGTTTCCATATCAGTTCATACAGTTTTTTCCAGTCGGCCTCATCCACAGTGCTGCTGTGCATATAAGTGGGGCGTATAGCTTCGTGGGCTTCCTGCGCATTTTCATTTTTGTTTTTGTATTTGCGGAACTGGTGATATTGCTCACCATACATTCCCTTTACAGTGCGGGTAATATCTCCAAGGGCTGTATCGCTCAGGTTTACACTGTCGGTACGCATATAGGTGATATGCCCGTTCTCATACAGCTTTTGAGCAATGAGCATGGTGCGGCTCACGCTGTAGCCCAGCTTGCGGCTGGCTTCCTGCTGCAGGGTAGAGGTGGTAAAGGGTGGCGCCGGGGATCGCTTACCCGGTTTTACCTGTATGTCTTTTACTTTATAATCAGCCCCGATGCAGGTGGTTAAAAATTTTTCGGCATCACCTGCGCTGTTATAGCGGTTGCCTTCAGCCTTAAAGGCAACCTGTTTGCCACTAAGGTCATTTGCGGTGAAAAAGGCATCGATCTTAAAGCTGCTCTGGGGCTCAAA
The DNA here is from genome assembly GCA_035326305.1 of Chitinophagaceae bacterium. Taxonomy (GTDB): domain Bacteria; phylum Bacteroidota; class Bacteroidia; order Chitinophagales; family Chitinophagaceae; genus DAOLFO01. Next base: position 9,251 of record DAOLFO010000103.1, on the reverse strand, counting down.
AGCGTTTATTTCCCTTTCCCGTTCGGCTATCAGGCGCACGGCTACACTTTGCACACGGCCTGCGCTCAGGTTATTGCGCATGCTCATTTTACGCCAGAGCACAGGGCTTAGCTCAAAGCCCACAATGCGGTCAAGTATACGGCGTGCCTGCTGGGCATTCACCAGGTTCATATCCAGCTTGCGCGGCGACTCCACCGCAGACTGGATAGCGGGCTTGGTGATTTCATGAAATACGATGCGCTTGGTGGTTTTGGGATCAAGCCCCAGCACCTCGCACAGGTGCCAGCTAATGGCTTCCCCTTCACGGTCCTCATCCGTTGCCAGCCATACTTCTTCTGATTTCTGTGCCAGCGATTTCAGCTCTTTCACCACCTTCTCTTTGTCTTCCGGCACGATATAGCTTGGTGCAAAATTTTTTTCAAGGTTAATGCCCATTCCGGCTTTTTCCAGGTCACGGATATGTCCGAAACAACTCTTTACCTGAAAATCTTTTCCCAGTATTTTTTCAATGGTTTTAGCTTTGGCAGGGCTCTCTACTATTAAAAGGTTTTTCGCCATATTCACTCCTGTATTATATATATTATGTGGCCTTACGGGGCCGCAAGTTAGAGCAAGAATAGTAATTTTTCGGTAAAAGGAAGAAGAAAGCTGGATTTTGGTAATTTTAAATGAACGTAAACCATTCTACATTATCTAAAACTACTATTATGAGAAGAAAGCTCCTGGCACTCTTTGCTTTATCCCTGTTTCTTGTTTCCGGCTGTGCAGATGTTGACATAAAAAACCTTAAAATTTCCATATCTGAAACATCGTTCTTTACAGAAAATTTTTCTGTGAAAGTAACGGCAGAAGTGACAAACAACGGTGAGGAAAATGAATTTAAGATAAAAGGGATGCTATCCTGTGCAGAAGGAGAGTGGAAGAAAACCAGGACGTATAATTTGAGAAAAAATGAAACTGTAAAAGTTGAGTTTCTCTTTACAGAGCCGAGTGTTAGCAGTTTAACTTCGGACTACAGGGCAAGGATTAAAGCAAGCCTGTGGTAATACAGCTACTCTGAAATCTTCTTTTTAATAATTGCTGCCACTTCCGCAGCCCATACTGCATATTCTTTTGCAGAAGGATGAAGGCCGTCCTCTGCAAGCAGGGAAAGGTCATTTGCCGCTTTTTGTGTGCCGGGTGTGATATCTATATAATGTATGCCATATTTTGCTGCAAGTAGTTTGCCGGCAGCATTGTATTCCGCTACCTCTTTTTTCATTAGCTCACGATTGCGAACGGCAGCAAAGGGGGTGACGCTCCAGTCCGGGATTGACAGCATAATGACATGTTCCGGACGGTTGCCGGAGAAGTGCAGGGCTTTTCGAATAAGTGTTTCCAGTTCAGGGATATAGTTTTCCACCGGGCGCCCCCGGTACTGGTTATTTACCCCGATCAGGAGTGTAACAAAGTCATACTGCCTGCGCAGTCTTGCTTTTTCTACGGCTGCCAGCAGTTCATCTGTGGTCCAGCCGGTTTTGGCTACAATGCGGGGCTTTCTGAAGTCCAGGCGGCTATCCCGGAGAAGCGCTGCAGCCTGGTTGGGAAAATTTTCCCCGGGCAGTACTTTTTCACCGATAGTATAAGAGTCGCCAAGCGACAGCAGGGTATATGTTTGCTGAACGGGATTGCTACGCATAGCTGAAATAAAAACAAAAATAAGCAGCAGGCCCGCAAATGCCATCAGGTTGGACGTAGAATAGAAAATAATGCGATCCCGCATACTATCACAGCTTTAGCAGAGATAAGAGGCAATAGTCTTGCCAACTTCTGCATCCCGGTATATTTTACTATGCCCCAGCCCTTTTGTTATCAGAAAATTAATACCGGGCCATTGCTGCTGCAGGGGCCGTACATCCGAATAAGGGGTGACAGCATCCTCCTCATCATGCACCCATAATATGCCGGCGCGGATAGCGGGCAATGCACGTGGTATGGAGAACCAGTCAACATCAAAACCGCCGGCCTGCAGTATCACGTGGTTAAATGCATGCTTCATTTTTTCATTATCCAGCCGGGTATGCTGCAGGAAAAGCCGCACCACGGTACTGGTCTGTGTGGCCGGGCCTATCAGCACCAGGCGAAACCCCTCACCGTGCGGGAGCTCAGCCAGCGCCATGCTCATTGCCAGCCCGCCAAGCGAATGTGCAATGGCGCCATCAAAAGGGCCCCATACAGAAAAAATATGCTTGATAAAATCGCGGTAGGTGATTGCGTTGATCTGTTTTCCTTCGCTGCGCCCGTTTGCCGGTGCATCAAAGGCAAGCACTTCACAACCGTTTGCAGCCAGCATGCTGACCAGCATTTCAAAATTTGTGGCAGTGGATTCAAATCCGTGGGCTACCAGTATTTTCCGGCGGCCGCCTTTGTTCCACCGGTATCCGGTAATTTTATTTTTTTGAAAAATAAACGATACCGGCTCTGCTGATTGAAACAGGGGCGTTAAAGGAGCTATTTTCCGCGTAAGCGGTGTACAGAAAAAACGGAAGGCCAGGCGGGCAGCAAGGGCAGGAGCAGGCCGGGAAAGAAGGCGGATACGGGTGAGCCTGGCAGCGGCAGCTATTTTTTGTGTTAATTTCATTGCTGGTACAAAAATATTCCAGCCATAACAGCATTCAAATAAAATTCAGGTATGAATATCGTCATCATCGGTTCGGGAAATGTAGCAGCGGTATTGGGGCGCAAATGCTATGCAGCAGGCCACAGGATAGTGCAGGTATGGGGCCGCAATGCCAGCGCAGCCAGTGAGCTGGCATATGAGTGGGATACGGAATCAACTAACTACCTGTCATTGATCAACCCGGATGCGGATGTATACCTGCTGGCTGTTTCTGATGATGCAATCAGCACACTGGCAGCCGAACTGCGCCTGCCCGGCAGGGTAGTGGCCCATACAGCAGCTTCGGTACCGGCGTCTGTACTGTCAAAGGTGACACAGCATTATGGCGTGCTGTACCCTTTGCAAAGCCTGCGAAAAGAAAAGGACACCCTGCCGGAAATACCCCTGTATGTAGACGGGCATGATGAAAAGGCAAAAACCTTATTGCGCCGGCTGGCAAACTCTGTTGCACCCGGCAAGGTGGGCAGCGCCAATGATGATGAGCGGCTGCGCCTGCATGTAGCGGCTGTGCTGGTCAGCAATTTTGTCAACCACCTGTATGCGCTGGCAGCAGATTATTGTAAAAAAGAAGGGCTGGATTTTGAACAGTTGCACCCGCTGATACAGGAAACAGCTATGCGCATCACTGATATATCTCCTGCAGCGGCACAGACCGGGCCGGCTGTCCGCCATGATGAGGAAACAATAGCCCGGCACCTGGCTGCACTGGTGGATTACCCGGCTTTGCAGCAATTGTATACGGTGCTTACAAGGAGCATTCAGCAAGTGCGCTGACAGGAAAAAATCATTTTACCCGGTGGCGCATGTTGGTTAATTTTGCACCCTGAAACGAAAAGGAAGCGATGTATACGATCAAATTTAAGTTTGAGCAAAAGGGGCTGGAACCTGTTACGCTGGAGCATGTGGAGCCGGGGCAAAGTATCCTCGAAATAGCCTTAAAAAACGATATAGAGCTGCATCACAACTGCGGGGGCGTATGCGCCTGCAGCACCTGCCACTTGTACGTGGACAAGGGAGATGAGTTCCTGGAAGAGCTGAGCGACCGGGAAGAAGATTTTATTGACCGTGCGGTAAACCCGCGGCTCAATTCCCGCCTCGGGTGCCAGTGCGTGCTGCATGAAGGAACAGGAGAAATAGAAGTGACACTGCCGGATCAGACACAGTTTTTGGGAGAATAAAAATTTTTGAAGTAAAAAAAGAAATGCTGCTATGAGCCAGTTTGAACCCCCGATACACTGGAATGATCATGAAGATATCGCCATGAAACTGTACGAACGGTTTGGGGATGAATTTACGGAGAGTAAAATATACCGTATACGCTTTACCGACCTGCTGGAATGGGTATTGCAGATACCCGGCTTTGCGGGTACCAGGGAGCAGAGTACCGAAGGCCACCTGGAAATGATCCAGAGCGCCTGGGTATATGAATGGCGTGATAACCAGCAATGATGCTGGCAGGCTGTGTTGCCTGAAAAAGCAATCCTGCTTGTTAAACCCTTGTGCATATGCTTTGCACTTTCTTTGTGTTTTTCTTTACAGGTATCATTTTTTTAACCGCAAAGAATGCGCAGCGACTTCACAAAAGAAGCGGGGAAGCCAGTCTGATAATCTGTATATTTAATAACATCAGTAACACTTAATTAAGCGCCGGCTATGCACAGACATTTTCCCGATGCAGACATAAAAGCTTTTATCCTTGATATGGATGGGGTGCTTACCGACGGATCGGTGCTGGTGCTGGATAATGGCATACAGGCCCGCCGCATGCATGTGCGGGACGGGTATGCGCTGCAACTGGCCGTGAAGAAAGGGTATAAAATAGCGGTGGTATCAGGCGGCACGTATGCACCGGCGCTGGATCGCTTTAATAAGCTGGGCATTACCGATGTATACATGGGTGTAAAAAACAAGCGGGAAACAGTGGCTGCATACCTGCAGGGCGTGGGTGTGGAGCGGGGGCAGGCCGTTTTTATGGGTGATGATATGCCTGACCTGGATGTGATGCAATCAGTAGGTTATCCTGTTTGCCCGGCTGATGCGATAGCGGAAATAAAATCAATTGCAGTATACATATCCCCGGTAACCGGGGGTCATGGCTGTGTGCGTGATGTGATAGAGCAGGTGCTGAAAGCAAAAGGCAACTGGCATGAAGAAGGCATCGCTTCTGTATAACAGATTGTCCGGCCCGTTTTTTATGATTATCTTGCTAAAAAAGAATGCATGAGGTTGATAGCAGCTTTCTTACGGATGATCAGGCTACCCAACCTTCTCTTTATTGCGCTTACGCAACTGCTTTTCCAGTTTTGTATTTATTATCCGCTGTATGAGGGGCGTATACCCGCAGGCGATACGTATTCATTTATCCTGCTTTTATTTGCCTCGCTGTTTATTGCTGCGGCCGGCTATATCATTAACGATTATTTTGATATCAATATTGATGAGGTAAATAAGCCCGACCGGATGGTGGTGGACAAATTCATCAGCCGCCGCTGGGCCATTGCCTGGCATTTTATGCTCAGCATATCGGGCCTGGTGCTAACAGCGCTGGCTGTACCGCTGTTGCAAAAATGGTACCTGCTGCTTATCAATGCCGGCTGTGTGGCGCTGCTCTGGTTTTACTCCACCTCATTTAAAAAAAAGCTGCTGATTGGCAACCTGGTCATTGCCCTGCTGATAGCATGGACGATACTGGTTGTATTTTTTTCAAAAATGCCGGCATCGGCAGCACTGTCGGCAAGCGCCCATAGCCAGCTCAAGTTTTTCCGCTTTGCCTTCCTGTATGCGGGCTTTGCTTTTATAGCCACGCTCATCCGGGAGGCGGTAAAAGATATGGAGGATCTGCCCGGCGATGCCCGGTACGGATGCCGTACTATGCCGGTGGTATGGGGTATTCATGCCACCAAAGTGTATACGGCTGTCTGGATCATCATCCTGCTGGTGGTGCTGCTGGTGATACAGGTATATGTGCTGCAGTTTGGCTGGTGGCTGGCAGTGGTGTATAGCGTGGTGGCTATTATATTGCCTTTGCTGTATGTTTTTTCCGGCTTGTTTAAGGCAGGGGAGTCCCGTGCATTCCGGCGGCTCAGCACCCGTATTAAATGGATGATACTGGCCGGCATCCTGTCTATGATCTTTTTCTATTTTTATTTATGAAGCCCATTATACTTGCCTCACAATCGCCCCGGCGCAAGCAACTGCTGGAGTGGGCGGAAGTGCCTTTTACCATTAAGATATCCCCGGTGGAAGAAGTGTTTCCGGAGTACCTGCCGGCAGGGGAAGCACCTGTATACATAGCCCGGCAAAAGGCACTGGCAGTAAAGCAGCAGGAGAGCAGCGGGCACATTATACTTGCTGCAGATACGGTAGTGGTGCTGGATGGCCGCATCATTGGTAAGCCGGCAAGCCGTGAGGAAGCTATTGCCATACTCACTGATCTGTCAGGAAAGCAGCACCGGGTAATAACAGGTGTGGTAATATTAGACGGTGACAGGGAGATTGCGTTTTCAGATATTACCCTTGTAGACTTTCACCCGCTCACGCAGGAGCAAATTATTTTTTATGTAGATAAATACCAGCCGTACGACAAGGCCGGCGCCTATGCCATACAGGAGTGGATCGGTGTGGTGGGCATCCGCAGCGTGGCCGGTGATTTCTATAACGTGATGGGCCTGCCGGTAAGCAGGGTAGTGCAGGCGCTGGAGAGCATCAATAAGAATGACGAAATAAAATAAACCGCTGCCGGCATCAACAAGGGGCACTGTTTTTTGGTAACTTCCTTTCCTTTTGCCCCGCCATCTTACAGCTTTAATTGCTGTAATACATAAATACATGTTGTTCTGACGGGTTTAACCCATGTATCCTATTTGTATACACTGGTTAACCATTTGTATACGGCCGGAATTTTGAATTCCTGGCTGGTACCCGGAATATTGCAGCCCGGTAATGCCCCGCGGGCTCATTTATTACACTTAAATATTTAAAAGCTATACTATGAAAAATGCCACCCTCACCCTCATAATGCTTATCATTATGCAATCGTCTTTTGCTCAAAATTACCATTACGGAATGGGCTGTATTTATTATCCCGGCACCAATAAGTTTTATGGAGTGACTGTAAAAAATGGGGTAATGACAGCCCGGCAGGTGGATGAGTACTCCGGGAAAAACGACACTGTGGATGTAATAAACCTAACAATGGGACTGGGGACTATTTATTACCCGAAGACAAACAGGTTTTATGGATTGTATACCAGTATGGCAGGCAAAATGGTAGCACAGGAAGTGCATGAATATTTAGATAAAACAGTGCCTGTAACTATTGACTTTTTACTGCTTAACTCTCCAGATGGACCGGAACCCACAGCTATGAGGGAAGCGTTTGGTGTGGAATATTATTCCCGCGCTAATATATTTTATGCAGTTTATCTTAACGGGGACAATAAGATAGTGGCACACGAAGTGAGCGAATACCTGGACAAAGACCAGGAAACGGAGATGCATGCCTCAATTGGTACTGTATACTACCCCCGCACCAATAGCTTCTATGCCGTATACCAGCATACAACGGGAAAGATAGTGGCACAGGAAATAGGAATTTTCCTGGATGAAGAGACCCCCGCTGATATAAAAGTGGCAATTGGCAATATCTATTACCCCAAAACATCAGCCGTATACGCCGTATATATGGACTCAGCGGGAAAGCTGGTTGCAAAGAAAGCCAGCACTTATGTAAGTAATGAGCGGGCAGTGGAGATGGGGCGGTCGTTTGGCAGCATTTATTATACCAATATCAATAAAATCTGCGGGATATATTCAGACCCGAAGGGCAACATTTTTGTACGGGAAGTGGATGAGTACAGGTAAGATGATATGTACGGTGTACGATGTAAGATGTACGGCGCAGCGAATTACGATTTAAGATTTACGAATAGCGTACCGGCTGTGGTCCATGGACCATTGTCCGTTAGCCGTTCTCGGTTCACGCCTGATTGACTACAACTCCCACTTTTGATTTTCCCCTTTAAACTTATTTGTCTCTTGCTATTCGCTATTTCCCTTCACGAATGCCTCACACCACCGCTTTGCGCAGCTTTACTAATTGTTGCAGCAGTGGCTCCAGCAAATCCAGCTGCAGCATATTCGCACCGTCGCTCAGTGCTTTGGCCGGGTTAGGGTGGATTTCAATAAAAAGCCCATCTGCCCCTGCAGCTATTATCTGCAGGATTTATGATAATAGCTGCACATCAAACCTTAAACCTTCAACCTTCAACTTTTTAAACCTCTTGAATCTCTTAAACCTCCTAAACCTTTTCCCGTTTTACTTACCTTCGCGGCATGTCAGACGCAAGAGTTATTGCCGAAAAATTATTACAGGCAAATGCTATCAGGCTGAGCCCGGATCAGCCGTTTACCTGGGCCAGTGGCTGGAAAAGCCCGATATATTGCGATAACAGGAAAGTGCTTTCCTTTCCCTATATCCGCGACTTTATTAAATCAGAAATGTGCAATGTGGTTTTTGAAAAATTTCCTGAAGCCAGCCTGCTTGCGGGAGTGGCTACAGCCGGCATTGCCTGGGGCGCTATGGTGGCCGACCAGTTGAAACTGCCGTATATCTATGTACGGCCCAAACCGAAGGAGCACGGCCTGGGCAACCAGATTGAGGGATATTACGAAGAAGGGCAGCCGGTAGTGGTGATAGAAGACCTGGTATCTACCGGCAAAAGCAGCCTGCAGGTGGTGGATGTGCTGAAGGGGCAGGGACTGAATGTGATAGGCATGGTATCTATTTTTACTTATGATTTTCCGGTAGCTGGTAAAGCCATGAAAGAGGCCGGCCTTGCATATTATTCACTGACAAACTATCCCGCCCTGCTGGAGCTGGCAGCAGAAAAAGGAACGATAAAAGAGACTGATCGTGAGGTTTTGTTAAAATGGCGGGATGACCCTGCCGACTGGAAAGGAGTTTTGTAATTTGTACCCCTAAAGCAAGCCGTATGCGAAAACTGATATTAGCAACAAGCCTGTGCCTGGTGGCAGCGCTGGCCGCGCAGGCCCAGACAAAGACCTGGGAAACAAAAAAGATTAGCGTGCCCAATGCTTTGTGTGAAGCCTGTAAAAAAAGGATTACCGAACATCTAAAGCGCCATGACGGGGTGGGGCAGGTGACAGTGAATACACGCAGAGGTGAAGTAACGGTAAAGTATGTCACTGACCGTACCAATATTGAGAACATCAAGGCGGCTATTGCCAATATCGGGTATGATGCCGATGATATAAAAGCAAACGAGGGTTTTTATAAAATGCTGCCTAAAACCTGCCGGAAGCCGGAAGACGGCGGACATCCGAAGCCTAAAGTGCCTGCAGGGGAAAACTGATGGCATTACGGAAGGGAAAAAGCAAAAGGCAAAATCGTCACATCAGCAATCGTGAATCGGGGACGGCTAACAGCCAACGGTCAACAGACCACAGCCGGTACGCTGGTGTTAGTAAATCTTAAATCGAAATTTGTAACTCCCTATGCCAGTCTCTCAGATGCCCCCTGCGTCGGCATGACAAGCGGCTGAAAGCGGGAAGTGGACGGCGGCTAACGGTC
>DAOLFO010000451.1:0-2053 GCA_035326305.1 Chitinophagaceae bacterium | reverse complement strand
ACATGACGCGGAAGTTGCGGCCGTACAGGTTAAAATCATTTACATAGCTGCTGCCCAAAAAGTTGGAAAGCGTACTGTACACTTCCGCTACGGATACGCCCAGCTTTTTAGCCTGCTCCCTGTCCACATTCACCTTATAACTTGGTGTGCGGGCACTGAAGAAGGTATAGGCCGCCCCTATCTCCGGCCGCTGGTTGAGGCGGGCCAGAAAATCGCGGGCCACTTTTTCAAAGCCCGCAGCATTATCGGTAGCGCCGCGCTGCTGCAACTGAAAAGTAAACCCGGCACTGGCACCCAGCCCGGGAATGGCAGGCGGCGCTATCACCACAATCCTTGCTTCTTTGATATCCGCCGTAGCCGTCCGTATTTTATTAATCACATCCTGCGCATGCTGCCCTTTACCTTTCCTTTTATCCCAGGGCTGCAGGTTTACAAACATGGTGCCTGCATTGGATTTGTTGGAAAAGGTTACAATATTCAACCCTGCCAGTCCGCCCACCACTCTTGCTTCAGGTATTTTAGTTACCCTGTCTATCAGGTCTTTCAGCAGCGCCACACTGCGGGTGGTGGATGCTGCTTCCGGCATTTCATAGGTCACCATTACCCGCCCCTCATCCTCCAGCGGTATAAAGCCTGTCGGCTTGTTTTTAAATAATAAAAATAAACCTGCAAACAAAGCAACCATCAGCCCCAGCACCAACGGTGTTTTGCGTATCCATGCCCCCACACCTTTGGTATAGCCCAAGGTAAGGCGGCTAAACCATTTGTTGAACCAGGCGAAAAATTTATCCAGCCAGTTTTTCTTTGCCGCAGGATCATTGGAAGGGCGCAGCAGCAATACACACAACGCAGGAGTAAGTGACAGCGCCACAAAAGCAGAGATAAGCACGGATACAGCAATGGTAATAGCAAACTGCTGGTACAGGCGGCCCACAATGCCGGGTATAAAGCCTACCGGCACAAATACCGCTGCAAGTATCAGCGCAATGGCAATCACCGGTGCTGATATCTCTTTCATCGCTTTGATAGTCGCATTCTTTGGCGACATCTTTTCATGATCGATATTATGCTGCACGGCTTCCACCACCACGATGGCATCATCCACCACAATACCAATAGCTAATACAAAACCAAAAAGGGTGAGCGTATTAATGGTAAAGCCCATCGGGCCAAAGAAAATAAAAGTGCCTATAAGGGAAACGGGAATAGCCAGCACGGGTATCAGCGTGGCCCGCCAGTTTTGTAAAAATAAAAACACCACCAGCACCACCAGCAGCAGCGCTTCCACCAGGGTATGCACTACTTCATTGATAGAGGCTTTTACCACAGATACTGTTTCGTTGGGCACCGAAAAATCTATATCGGGGGGGAAGGAAGGGCGCATTTCTTCCAGTGCTTTCATCAGCCCTTCATAGGTATCCATGGCATTGGCACCCGGCGCCTGGTATACCAGCATAAAAGCAGCCTCTCTTCCATTTTCCACAAAGGCATTAATGCCATAGTCAAATTTTCCCAGCTCCACACGGGCAATATCTTTCAGGTATACAATGCTGCCATCTGCAGGACGGGTGCGCACAATAATATTTTCAAAATCTTCCAGCCTGTTGAGCCGGCTGTTGGTAAGCACACTATATTCAAAAGCCTGCATGCCCGGCTGCGGGTTGCCCCCCACGGTGCCTGCCGCCACCTGCAGGTTCTGTTCCTGCAGTGCTGCATTTACTTCCGCAGGTGTAATGCTTAGGGCCGCCATCTTCTCCGGGTTATACCATACCCGCATGCTAAAGTCATCTGCCCGTGTGAGCACATCACCCACTCCTTTTACCCGCATCACGGCATCTTTTACATACAGGTTTACATAGTTCCCGATAAATATGGCATCGTGTGTATTGTTAGGAGAGTAAAACGCAAGCACGGCCATCATGCTGGGGTTTCTTTTCCTCACAGTAAGCCCAAGCCTTTTTACCGCATCGGGCAGTGTGGGCTCCGCCACGCTGGCCCTGTTCTGTACATCCAGGGTGGCAATATTGATATCCGTGCCTACTTCAAAGTTGAC
>DAOLFO010000450.1:0-2058 GCA_035326305.1 Chitinophagaceae bacterium | reverse complement strand
AAATACAGCGCCTGTATCGCAACTGATGGATAATACCGGCAAAGTAATGATGCCGCTGGAGACAACCGATATGAGCGGACTGCTTGAAGCCGGCTATAAATTTCCGGAGCCGTTTAAAGTAAAAGCGGATGATGGCATTACTGATTTATATGGCGTAATGTACAAGCCGTTTGATTTTGACAGCACCCGCAAATACCCCATTATTGAGTACGTATATCCCGGCCCGCAAACGGAAGCCGTAAATAAAGCTTTTGGAAAAAGTATGGACCGGATTGACCGTATCGCACAGTTAGGCTTTATAGTGATAACGGTGGGCAACAGGGGAGGGCATCCCAGCCGCAGCAAGTGGTATCACAATTTTGGCTATGGCAACCTGCGTGACTACGGCCTTGCAGATAAAAAAGCGGCGATTGAACAACTGGGCTACCGTTATCCATTTATTGACGTAAATAAAGTAGGCATACACGGGCATAGTGGTGGTGGTTTTATGAGCACAGCGGCCCTGCTGGTATATCCTGATTTCTTTAAAGTGGCCGTTAGCAGCGCCGGTAATCATGAAAATAATATTTACAACCGCTGGTGGAGTGAAAAGCATCATGGTGTGCTGGAAAAGGTCAGTGATAAAGGAGATACCAGCTTTGTGTATAATATCGAAAGAAACCCGGCGCTGGCAAAGAACCTGAAAGGCCACCTGATGCTGAGCCATGGTGATATTGATAATAATGTGCATCCCGCTAATACTATCCGCATGGCCAATGCGCTTATCAAAGCCAATAAGCGGTTTGAATTTGTACTGTTGCCGGGGCAGCGACATGGATATGGCAACATGACGGAGTATTTCTTCTGGAAAATGTGCGACTACTTTACCTGCCACCTGCTGGGCGACTGTGGGCGGCCGGTGGACATGGAGGAAATGAACCGTGAAAAAGATATGAGCAGTGAGCCAAGATAACTGAACTGCCTGCTGCGGATTGATTATACAACTGGCTGTGCATTTGCACAGCCAGTTGCGTTATGGAGTGGAACAGTTAGTGCAGCAGCCTCTGCGAAAGCAGGCCTGCCGTGCTGTTAGCCTTTTATAATTTCAAGCGCTTTTTTAAACATAGCATCTTCCTGGTTCAGCACCTGGAAATAGCCGCTGTTTCTCCAGCGGAAACGCCCCAGGTAAGCTTTTAAGCGGCGCTGTAATCCTTCTTGCTGCAATGGGGTTAAGGCGGTAAGGTTTACCGTATCTCTTGCTGCACGCTGTACAAACTCATTCCATAGCCGCTCCTCATCCGGGAACCGGCTCATATACTCAGCAGCAGATGCATAGCTGTCCACCAGCGGCCTGTGCTTCAGGTAATACATATACACAAAACTATTGAAGCTGCCATTGGCAAAAAGCCGGTTAACAGCAGCAGGATAGGTGGAAGTGTCAATCGGTACAAATATATCCGGCATAACGCCACCGCCCCCGTATACAACATGTCCTTCAGGGGTTCTGTATTCTTTACCATTATCCACTTTATTGGAATCGGCATACAGCGCTTCACCATTGGAGTAGCGCTCCCATATTTCATCCATATATACTTTTTTCCCTTTACCATAAGCCCGCTGTATGCTCCTGCCAAGCGGTGTATAATAACGGGCCACGGTAAGGCGGATAGCAGAGCCATCGCTTAATGGGTACTGCTCCTGCACCAGCCCCTTGCCAAAGCTGCGCCGGCCAATGATAGTGGCCCGGTCCCAGTCCTGCAGGGCGCCTGCCAGCACTTCGCTGGCGCTGGCCGACAGCTCATCAATAAGAATAACCAGCCTGCCTTCTTCAAACAGTCCCGGCCGTTTGCAGCGGTATTCCCTTTTCTTACTGTTGGCACCTTCTGTATATACGACCAGCTTATCGCCGTCAAGAAATTCATCGGCCATATCAATAGCCTCATTCATATAGCCGCCACCATTGCCCCGCAGGTCATATATCAGCGCTTTGAGTCCCGGCTTTTGCAACTCTTCCAGCACCGCCAAAAACTCTTCATAGCTGTTTGCCGTAAATTTATTGAGCTTGATATAGCCTGTTGT
>DAOLFO010000449.1:0-2062 GCA_035326305.1 Chitinophagaceae bacterium | reverse complement strand
ATACATCACCGGCGGGTATGCTTACCGAAGCGCCCACTTCCGCTATCTTGCCATCCTGGATTTTTATTGTTCCCTTCTCAATCACTTTTCCATTGCCAACATGAATGGTGGCATTTTTGATAAATACCAGGCCTTTTTGCTTTTCTGCCGGCAATATGGTGGACTGGCTGCTGGCAGCAGTCAGCAGGCCGGTTGCAATAAGTGCAAACAATATCTTTTTCATTATTGTTGGTTTAATTCGTTAGCTAATTCTTCTGCATCTATTACCAGCAACCCGTGATCATGATTATGCTCACTGCAACTGTGCATGATCTGGTAGCTCGGCTGCGCCGGGATAACCGGGGCGCCGCCTCTTTTTTCACCATTCATTTTCCGGATCAGGCGGTTGCGCTCCGCATCCACCAGCAATTGCATCTGCTCATCCTTCTCCCTGTCAAAGTATACTTTTCCATCTACGATGGTATACAGGGATTTGGCATAAATGCTCAGCGGATGATCGCTCCATACCACCACGTCAGCATCCTTACCGGCTTTGAGGCTGCCTACTTTATCATCCACATGCAGCATTTTGGCCGGGTTAAGCGTTACCATTTTCAGCGCTTCTTCTTCTGTCACACCGCCATATTTCACAATCTTGGCAGCTTCCTGATTGAGGCGGCGGGCCATTTCAGCATCATCCGAATTAAGCGCCACATTCAGCCCCACTTTATGCATAATTGCCGCATTGTAAGGAATGGCATCTTCCACTTCCATTTTATACGCCCACCAGTCGGAGAAGGTAGAGGCATTGGAGCCATGCGCTTTCATTTTATCGGCTACTTTATACCCTTCCAGTATATGTGTAAAGGTATTGTACTTATAACCCATGCGGTTGGCTACTTCAATAGAACCGGTGATTTCACTTTGCACATACGAATGACAGGTGATATATCTTTTTTCATTCAGTATTTCCACCAGCGCATCCAGTTCCAGGTCGCGGCGTGGCATAGCAACGGTATTACCTTTCTTATTTTTATTAGCCTCGTATTCTTTCCATGCCTTTTCATAATCTTTGGCACGGGTAAATGCGTCCACCAGCACCTGCTCCACGCCCATCCTGGTATCGGGATAGCGGGTATTGCCCTGCGTGGAAGATGAGCGTTTTACATTTTCGCCCAGTGCAAATTTGATTTGCCCTGTCCAGCCTTTAAACTTCAGTCCTTCATCATTTGCGCCCCAGCGCAATTTGATTAGCTGTGTTTGCCCGCCGATAACATTGGCGGAGCCATGCAGGATATGCGAACTGGTAACACCGCCGCTCAACTGGCGATAGATATTCACGTCATCCGGGTTCAGGTTATCGGCTATGCGCACTTCGGAAGTAACGCTTTGCCCCCCTTCGTTGATAGAGGCCGCAGCTATATGTGAGTGCTCATCTATGATGCCGGCAGTCACATGCCTGCCGGTGCCATCTATTACCTTTGCCCCTGCAGCAGACAGGTTTTTGCCCACGCCTGCAATTTTTCCATCTTTCAGCAGCACATCCGTATTTTCCAGTATGCCGTCCTTCTCATTGGTCCATACTGTGGCATTGCGTATCAGGATAGTTTCGGTTTTGGGCTCCTGCCCTTCCTGCCAGCCAAAGGCCTGGAATGGATAAATGACTGTACCGGCATCAATAGCAGGTTTCTTTGCTGCTGCTTCAGCAGGTTTTATTTCTGGCGCTTTTTCCAGCACAGCTATCCAGCTCAGCGGGTTGCCGGAAGAATCGGTGCCGGTGCCGCTCCACGTAGATCCGTTGCTGATACCGCTCAGGCGGGTGGCCGTGGCAGGCAGTGCCTGTGCAGCAGCCCCTCCCCTGCCTCCGCCGGGTGCACCCGGGCCGGGACGCTGGCGGGCAGCAGCAGGGGCATAGCTCAGCTTCACTACTTTATTATTGTAGGTAAATCGTGTGTTCAGCGTATCCTTGTCGTACAGGCTAACGGATGAACTGCTTTTTACATCCAGTGTATATTTTTCCGTACCGGAAGGGCTGGTTACCGTCAGGGTATAAACACCGGCAAACTCAGAAGGATCATCTTTT
>DAOLFO010000102.1:0-10162 GCA_035326305.1 Chitinophagaceae bacterium | reverse complement strand
TAAAACAGGGAGAGACGGAGCAGCAGCTTGTACAAAAAGGCAATGTTTACGACCTGTATAAAAATCCGCAAAAATATGCCTACAGCATCCGCTATTGAAAGGAATAAGATAGCAAAGGCAGCCATCGCTGCTTTTTTTATATTTCTTACCGCTGACCTGGTTTTTGTAGGGTGCAGCCTGCCGGACCCGCGATATATTACCAAGCCGCTGATTGTAGCTTCGCTGATGGTATATGCTGTTGTAAAAATCATTAAAACACAGCAACCCGTCTTTTCTTTGCTGTTAGCTGCTTTGTTCTTTTCCTGGCTGGGAGATATTTTGCTGATGTTTGATTCTTTTGATGCCGGCTTCTTTCTCTATGGCTTAAGTGCTTTTCTTATTTCGCATATTTTCTACTCTTTTTTGTTTTACCGCCTGCTAAAAGCGGAGCGCATACGGATGCGCCCGGTATGGGTGCTGGTTGCCGCTGTTTATTATGCAATGTTGATGGCCCTGCTGTTCTCCCGGCTGGGAAGCATGAAGATTCCGGTGCTGGTATATGGTGTGGTTATTTGCCTGATGCTGGTGCTGGCCCTGCATCTTGGTGCTGCCGGGAGCCGGGAAGCAGGCTGGCGGATCATGACTGGTGCAGTGCTGTTTGTAGTATCAGATTCCATACTGGCATTTAATAAATTTCATACCTCTTTTTTTCCTGCTGCGCTGCTGGTGATGCTGACATACGGTATGGCGCAATATTATCTTACCACAGGCGTGTGCCGGTATGCAGAAAGCAGGGAACCTGTAATTTAGCGGTCTAAAATATTTTTTGTGAACAGAGTAGACCGGCTGCATGCCATACTGGTGCATTTGCAAAGCAAAAAAAGAGTGACGGCGCAGGAGCTGGCAGATCGTTTTGGCCTTAGCCTGCGTACGGTATACCGTGATATTAAGGCGCTGGATGAAAGCGGTGTGCCGGTAATCGGTGAAGCAGGCATCGGCTATTCGGTAATGGAAGGCTACCGGCTGCCGCCGGTGATGTTTACCAAAGAGGAGGCTTCATCACTCATGATGGGCAGCAAGCTGATGCAGCACTTTACCGATGCAGGGGAGAAGCGGAACTATGATTCGGCCCTGTTTAAAATAAAGGCGGTGCTGCGCTCCATGGATAAGGAATACCTGGAAGAGCTGGATGAGCGCATTGTGGTGAGCCGTGGCAGTGCCATTACCGAAGAGGAAGAATCGCAGCCGTACCTTTCCTTTCTCCGGCAGGCGATTGTAGAAAAAAAAGTGGTATCGGTGGTATACTACTCCATGTACAAGGAAGAAATAACAGAGCGGATACTGGAGCCTATCGGGCTCACTTATTTCCGGCAAAGCTGGCACCTGATAGCCTGGTGCCGCCTGCGCAATGACTACCGGGACTTTCGCACCGACCGTATCCGCAAGCTCTCCCTTCTTGATGAATATTTTGATATCAGCCAGCATCCCTCACTGGCAGAATATATTGCACGGCTGAAAAAGGAAGTGGAGCTGACAGAAGTGGTTGTCAGCTTTGACAAGGAAGTATGCCGCTACATGCAGTTGCAGAAATATTACTTCGGCTTTGTATCCCAGCAGGAAAAAGGCGACCGGGTGGAAATGAAATTCCTGACTGCTTACTTAAATCAGTTTGCCCGCTGGATGCTGATGTTTACCAACGCAGTAAAAATACTGGAGCCTGCTGCCCTGCAGGACACTATGCAGCAACTGGTGGCGGAACTGAAGAAGAATTATGAGTAATTTGGACAATGGTCAACAGATGGCGGCCAACGATCAACAACCTGCACGCCATTCGTAAATCTTAAATCGAAATTCGTAAATCACCACCGCCTGCTTTCATAAATATTTTTCTCCGGCGGCAAACTTGCTGACATAAGGTTGTCACCAGCCCGTTGTTGCTTTGTGTAAACAAAAAACAACGACAATGGATATCAAAACTATTCCACCTGCCAGGGTATTATATTTTACCACAGAAACTACTCTTGCCGGGCTGGGCTCCCATATTGGTAAAGTGGCTGCTGAACTCTATAAAGAAGCTGCTGCACATGAGCTGCTGCCTGCCGGGCCGGTCACCTGGTTATATTATGGTGCAGATGGCAGGCCGGAAACAACATTCGTGCTGGAGATTGCACTGCCCGTACAGGGTACGTCTGCGGGAGAGCCCGGTTTCCCTGTCAAAACGCTTCCTGCTTTTTCCTGCGCTTCTGCCATGCATTATGGCGCATGGCAAAACCTGCCGGAGACATATGGCAAAATCATTCCTGCCCTGTACCAGCAGGGGCGCAAGCTGAGTGGTGTCACCCGCGAGCAGTATATCTGCATTGATTTTATTAACCCGGTCAATAATATCACGGAAGTACAGGTAGGGCTGTAGCTAATTTAAAAAGGGAGGCCATGAAAAAATATACAGCAGCTTTATTACTGGCAGCATTGCTTTCCGTAATTACAAAAAAAGATTATTCAGAAAAAAAACAACCCGTTATGAAACTAAATGCAGGGATTATCACTCCTTTGTTGCAGGAAACAAAAAGATTTTACCAGGAAGTGCTGGGGTTTGGCGTCACTTTCGAAAACGAATGGTATGTGCTGATGCACACACCGGGGCATACCAGCGAGCTGGCTTTTCTGCAACCGGATCACCCGGGGCAGCAGCCATTGTTTCAGCCCCGTTTTGAAGGCAGGGGCGTTTTCATCACTATTGAAGTGGGAGATGTGGATGAAGTATATGAGCAGGTAAAAGCAAAGGGTGTGCCGGTGGCAATTGATATCAGGGATGAGCCCTGGGGAGACCGTCACTTTGCCATCGTGGATCCGAATGGAGTGGGAGTGGATATTGTGACATACAACCCGCAGCAGTAATTTTCTTTTATGACATAAGATCGCTTGCATACAGGTCGGATGTACTACATTTGAAACAGTAATCAGCTATGTAACCATGCAAACAGATTTTTTAGTCATCGGGTCGGGCATTGCCGGGCTGACGTATGCCATTAAGCTGGCGCAAAAGTACCCGGACAAAAAAGTGCTTATCATCACCAAGGCGGCTGCCGATGAGACCAATACCAAATACGCACAGGGCGGTGTGGCAGTGGTCAATGACCTGGAGAAAGACAGCTTTGAAAAGCATATTGAAGATACCCTCATTGCCGGCGACGGGCTTTGCAACCGGCAGGTGGTGGAAATAGTGGTGAAGGAAGGGCCTGACCGGGTGCGGGAGATTATTGAATGGGGTGCCCGCTTTGATAAGGAGCAGGATGGCGACTATAAGCTGGGAAAAGAAGGGGGGCATTCTGAGTTTCGCATCATTCACCATAAGGATATAACCGGCTGGGAAATGGAAAGGGCGCTGCTGGAAGCCGTGAACAGGCAGCCGAATATTGAGATCATCAAGCATTGTTTTATCATTGATATCATCACGCAGCACCACCTGGGCTACCTGGTTACCAAAGCTTCGCCGGATATCACCTGCTATGGCGTATATGCATTCAACCTGTCTACGGGCCGTGTGGAAAAAATCCTTTCCAAAGTAACCCTGCTGGCTACAGGTGGCAACGGGCAGGTGTACCGTACTACCACCAATCCGGCCATTGCCACAGGCGATGGCGTGGCGATGGTGTACCGGGCCAAGGGCAGGATAGAGAATATGGAGTTTATCCAGTTTCATCCTACAGCCCTGTATGAGCCGGGGCTGCGTGGCCAGGCATTCCTGATTACGGAAGCAGTGCGTGGCGACGGAGGCATACTGCGCAATAAAGACCAGGAAGCTTTTATGGAGCGCTACGATGAGCGGAAGGATCTGGCGCCCCGCGATATAGTGGCAAGAGCTATTGACAGCGAAATGAAACGCACCGGTACCGAGCATGTATGGCTGGATTGCCGGCATTTTGATAAAGAAAAATTCATAGAGCATTTTCCCAATATTTACCAGAAATGCCTCAGCATCGGTATTGATATCACTCAGCATATGATACCGGTGGCGCCGGCTGCGCATTATAGCTGCGGCGGCATCAAAACGGATGAATGGGGGCGCACCTCTGTCCATCACCTGTATGCCTGCGGCGAATGTGCCAGCACCGGCCTGCACGGGGCTAACCGGCTGGCGAGCAACTCCCTGCTGGAAGCAATGGTATTTGCACACCGCTGCTATGTGGACGTATCGGAAAAAATAGCCGGCATTGCATTTAAAAACGGCATACCTGACTGGAATGCGGAAGGCACTACAGAGCCAAAAGAAATGATCCTCATCACCCAAAGCCTGAAAGAGCTGCAGCAGGTGATGAGCGACTATGTGGGCATTGTGAGAAACAATGTGCGCCTGCAGCGGGCCATGAAAAGGCTTGACCTGCTGTGGGAAGAAACCGAAGCGCTGTATCATGCTTCCTCCCTGTCACCACAACTGCTGGAGCTGCGCAACCTGATAACAGTGGGATACCTTATAGTAAAAGGAGCCGCATTCCGCAAGGAAAGCAGGGGACTGCATTACAACACCGACTATGCCGGCCGCAGCGAGCTGATCCAAAACATCGTATTATAGTAGCTATCTTTGCCGATTATGTATTACGTTGTTTACGGATTGCTGTATGCGGTATCGCTGCTGCCGCTGCGGGTATTGTTCCTTCTTTCCAGTGCTGCTTATTTTATACTTTTTTATATCACCGGCTACAGGAAAAAAGTAGTGCTGGACAATCTTGCCATCGCCTTTCCGGAAAAAACGGCGAAAGAGCGGAAAAAGATCGCCAAACAGTTTTATCTCAATTTTACCGATTCGTTTATTGAATCTATAAAAGCGATTTCCATTTCCCGGAAGGAGCTGGAGAAAAGGGCGCTTACTGATTTCCGCTGCTTGGATGAGCTGATAGAAAAGGGTAAAAGCATCAACCTGATGGCTGCCCACCAGTTTAACTGGGAATTTGCCAACCTGGTGTGCGGCCTGAAGCTGAAGACTAATTTTGTTGGCATCTACCAGCCAATCGGCAGTAAAATTTTTAACCGGATATTTTATAAGTCAAGGCAGCGGTTTGGCACTATCCTCGTTTCTACCAGGGAATTTAAAAGCCGTATGCACCGCATTTTTAATGAGCAGTATGTATTAGCGCTGGCTGCTGATCAGAATCCCACTAATAAGCCCAATGCATTCTGGATGCAGTTTTTTGGTAAGCCGGTGCCTTTTATTCCGGGTCCTGCCAAAGGAGCCGTTAAAAATAATTTAGGAGTGGTATTTGTTGTCTTCCGGAAAATAAAACGCGGCTATTATTCTTTTGATGCCAGCCTGATTGCAGAAAATGCATCAGCCTGTACGCCGGAGCAGTTGACCATGATGTACCGGGATGTGGTGATGGATACGGTGCTAAAAGATCCTGCCAACTACCTGTGGAGCCACCGCCGCTGGCGACATGAGTGGAAGGAAGGCTATAACCCTGTACTGGATTAAGGGCCGGGCTTACCTGCGGGGAGCAGGCAACCGGTCAGCAACTACATTAATATTCATGCATCAGGGCAGTGCCTCAGTTCAGGATATTGCTTTCTTTAACGATCTCCGCTTTTTCCTGTTCCTTTATTTTACCCCACCCGCCGGTTATGTTGCGCAGGTTGTGAAAACCCTGGCGCTTCAGCAGCGATGCCGCTATTACGCTCCGGTAACCGGCGGCACAGTGTACATACAGGTTGTGATGCTCTTCTATAGTAGCCATACTTCCGGGATCGGTCATTTCGCTGAGCGGAAGATTAATCGCATCTTTTAAATGCGCTTCCCCGTACTCCACCGGCTTGCGTACATCCAGCACCACCAGGTTTTCATCAAAGGGGATGTCCATCATCAGCTCATCTGCTTCGATATTAATGATCATATCCACGGGCTCGCCGCTGGCTTTCCATTGTTCAAACCCACCGGCCAGGTATCCCTGCACGTTATCAAGGCCCACCCGGGCTAATCTTACAATGCTTTCTTCCTCTTTGCCGGCTTCTGTTACCAGCAGCAGCGGTGTGCTAAAGGGGAGGAGGCTACCGGCCCACTCTGCAAAGCGGCCATCCAGCCCGATGCTGACGGAGCCGGGTACAAAGCCTTCTGTAAAAACAGCGGAAGGCCGTGTATCTAAAATGATAACATCTTCACCGGCGGCTTTTGTTTTAAATGCAGCTACATCCAATGGCTGCAGGCCCTGCTTCATTACAGCAGTGAGGCTGTCGTAGCCTTCTTTATTAATGCGGGCATTTACCGGGAAATATTGTGGCGGCGGCGGTATACCATCGGTTACCGCTTTAATAAATTCTTCTTTGGATGCTGCCTGCAGCGCATAGTTGGCCTGTTTTTCATCGCCAATCGTGCTGCTGGTATGCGGCCCCAGGTTTTTGCCGCAGGAGCTGCCGGGGCCATGTGCAGGGTATACTATCACATCATCAGCCAGCGGTACCAGCCGGGTTTGCAGGCTGTCGTACAGCATGCCGGCCAGGTCGGCAGTGGTTATTTCCTGGCCTTTCTGCGCCAGGTCGGGCCGGCCCACATCACCTACAAACAATGTATCACCAGTGAAAATGCAATAGTCCTTACCGCTTTCATCTTTCAGCAGGTAGCAGGATGATTCCAGCGTGTGGCCGGGTGTATGCAGCACCTGCAGCGTAAGGGCGCCGATTTTAAAAGTTTCATTGTCTTTTGCAACATGGGCCTCAAAGCCGGTAACAGTGCCGGGCCCGTATACAATGGGCGCCCCGGTGGCTTTGGCCAGGTCAAGGTGGCCGCTTACAAAATCGGCATGGAAATGTGTTTCAAAAATATAACGGATAGCGGCGCCCCGTTCTTTTGCCAACTGCAGGTACACATCAATATCACGCAGCGGGTCTACAATGGCGGCTTCACCATTGCTTTCAATATAGTAAGCTGCTTCACTCAGGCAGCCGGTATAGAGTTGTTGTATATACATATATTATGCGGTCAGGTAAGCGGCAAAATTACCGCATTTGGCAAATAAAAAAAGGAAGCCCGGCTTCCTTCTGATAACACTTTCAGTATGAACGTGGTTAATTGAGCAAAGACTCTACAAACCCGTTCATTTCTTCAATTCGCTTTGCATTAATGGTGTAGTAAATAAACTTGCCGCTCCTGTCGGTTTTTACAAAGCCCGCTTTACGCAAAATGGAAAGATGCTGCGATGCTACAGACTGCTCCAGTCGCAGCTTTACATAAATTTCGGTCACGGTGATTTGCTTATGCTCATCAATCAGCCTGAGCATTTGCTGCCGCAGCTTGTGGTTTATGGCCCGCAGCACCAGGGTAGCTTTTTTAATGTTTAGCAGGTTTACTTTCAGTGAAGAACCACGACTGTTTGGTGTTCGTAAAATTAGCGTGTAGGTGTTCATAAGTATTATAGGTTAAAAAGTGTGGAGACAAATGTAATCATGTATAAGCATTTTTTAAACTTAAAAATGTAAAGAGTGTTAAGTTATTACTTTTTTGAAAAATTTCTCATATCAAAAAAATCTTTTAGATAATACGGCTCTGCATAAGCAGGATCGGCAAATTTTTTTTCTGTAAAATATTTTTCAGCAAGCGTTTGCATATCAGCAGCCGTGGCAATAGCCGCAGAAAAGCGGGCATTGGGATGTGTCACCTGCCGGTGTATCTTTTCATTGGCGTTGCCGGTAAAGTTGACCAGGCCCTTGCCCAGGTGCAGGCGAAAACTGTCTGCCCCCAAAATAACGGCAGCAGGGGCGGTTATCATTTCAAGCCGGGCATTGTACAGGGCGCAGAATATTTCATCTCTCCTGGCATCAATAGCCGGACAGATAAAATCAGCTTCTTCTTTTTGTACGGCGGCTGCCATCATTTCCAGTGTATTAATGGCAATCAGGGGCAGGTGCCCGGCGTAGCAAATCCCTTTGGCTGCTGCCATGCCTACCCGCAGGCCGGTATAGGATCCGGGGCCGGCGCTGACCGCTACGGCATCCAGATCGGTAAAGGTGACACCTGCACCGGTCATGATTTTTTTTATGGCAGGGTGCAGCCAGGCAGCATGATCTTTTTGCTGTCCGTTCAGCAACTGCTGCGGCGCCTTATTATTTCCTGCCAGGCAAACAGATGCGCTGTCAATAGCTGTATGTATGTATAATATAAGCGGCATCTGTCAGTCTCCCGAAGCAATGGCTTCTGTTTTTAGCAGTTCGCAGGGCGTATAGCGGATATGCTCTTTACCCAGCTCCGCTAATAATTCATAAACCTGCATCAGCCCTATTTTTTCTGCCCATTCAAAAGGGCCATAAGGATAGTTGGTTCCGTTTTTAAGAGCGGCATCTATTTCTTCACGGGTGCTGACACCTTCCTGCAGGGCGTAGTAGGCTTCGTTGATAATAGTGCACAGGATACGGGGGGTGATAAGGCCTGTAATATCGGGCACCCACTCTGTTTTTTTTCCAAGCAGCGCTAATAATGCCGCCGCCTGCTTTTTTACGGGTTCGTCTGTTGCTGCGGCTTCTATTACCGGGTTGTTTAAAAATCCCGGCCAGGCATTGATGCGGATAAAATGTGATGGCAATCCGGCCAGCGTATCTTTTACTGCATGAATAAAAATCAGCGGAATGGATGCTGCCGCCAGCTTTTGTAGACGCAGCGGTCTGTAGTCAAAAGCAAGGTCCAGGCAGGCATCTGCTGCAGGCAGCGAATCTGCATCTGGAAAAAAAGAAATATGCAGGCCCGCTGCCGGCTGAAAACAACCGGCCACCTCTTTTTCATTTCCGGTAATGATCAGCAGGTGCATGTACATTTTTTTGCAAAGAAAGGGCATAAAGGTATATTCGCTGCTCAATTTTTAATGTGAATATTATGGAGAAAATTATTATCAATACAAATGCAGCACCGGCTCCCATCGGCCCTTATAACCAGGCTATCCTGGCGGGTGAAACACTTTATATTTCAGGCCAGATATGTATTGATCCTCAGTCAGGAGAATTAAAAAGCAAAGACGTGCAGGAAGAAACGCACCAGGCTATGCAAAACCTGAAAGCTATTCTTGCAGCAGCAGGCATGACATTTAAGAACGTGGTAAAGACTACGATATTTATTACGGACATGCACCGCTTTGGCGAAATAAATGAAGTGTATGGCAAATATTTTGAAGGCGATTTCCCTGCCCGTGAAACGGTGCAGGTGGCGGCGCTGCCAAAATTTGTGAACGTGGAGATCAGCATGATCGCGGTGAAATAAAACAAAAAACATAAGGAATGATAAAGGCCGGCAGATTGTTCTGCCGGCCTTTATTTTTATACTGCAAAGATAAAAACCTTAATGGGCGACCACCAGCTTATGGCTGATGCGTTTGCCATTCAGCTCTGCCACTACGTGATAAACACCATTGCTGAGGGCAGTGGTGCTGACAGGTATGATAACCTGGCCTGCAGGAAGCGACTGTGCCGGGGTTACTATCCGGATCTGCTTGCCTGCATAATCATAGATGGCTACCTGCATGGTAAAGCTGCCGGCTCCAATCACTTCCAGCCGGGTGCTGCCCGATGCCGGGTTGGGGAATAGCCGGGTATAAAAATCCCCGCCCAGTCCCGGTGTGCTGAATGTCTGTGTGGCAGAGGGAATGAAGGTGCTGGTAGTGGTACAAAGCGGGATGATATTGTACTCATAAGTAGTGCCGGGCTCCAGCCCGTTCAGCTCATATTCTGTAAGGGTTTGTGGCGTTACATTGCCAATGAATATCCGTGTCCATGTCGTAGCGCCCTGCTTACGGTACTGGATGGTGTCAGACGTGGATGCTTCCGGGTTAGACCAGCGGAGCATAGCACGGGAAGGACTGTAGGCAGTGGCAGACTGTTCCGTTACCGGGCCGCACCCATTTACAATAATCGTGGCGGTGGCGGTTGACTTGCACCCATTGCTGGCCGTACCTTCTATTGTATACGTAGTGGTGGTAAGCGGCCGGTAGCTGCCTGTGGTAAAAGTAGAGTTAACATAGGCCGGGTGGGCAGACCAGTTGTAGGAGCTGGCCCCGCTGCCTGCCAGTGTCTGCATATCAAATTTTTGTATGACGGAGCTGGCAGGGGTAATGCTGACTACCGGTGTGGGCAGTACCGTTACCGTGCTGGTGGCAGAAGTGGCGGAGCAGGGCCCCAGTGTAGTGCGTACCGAATAGCTGCCGCTGGCGGTTAC
>DAOLFO010000101.1:0-10183 GCA_035326305.1 Chitinophagaceae bacterium | reverse complement strand
GCAACGGGCTGGTGCTGGATAAGAACGGCAATAAAATGAGCAAGCGCCTGGGCAATGTGGTAGACCCTTTTGATACCATTGAAAAATTTGGCGCCGATGCTACCCGCTGGTACCTTGTCACCAATGCCTCACCATGGGACAACCTGAAGTTTGACATAGAAGGCATCCGTGAAGTGCAGCGAAAATTTTTCGGCACCTTATATAATACATACCAGTTTTTTGCCCTGTATGCCAATGTGGATGGCTTTGCTTTTAAAGAAGCATACATTCCGCTGGCGGAGCGCCCGGAGATTGATCGCTGGATATTGTCCAGCCTGAATTCCCTGGTAAAAAAAGTAACGGCTGCCATGGATGACTATGAGCCTACACAGGCAGGCCGCCTCATCGAAGATTTTGTGGACGAGCACCTGAGCAACTGGTATGTGCGCCTGTGCCGCCGCCGTTTCTGGAAAGGAGAATATGAGCAGGATAAAATCTGCGCCTATCAAACGCTGTATGAGTGCCTGGAAACACTTACCCGGCTCATTGCCCCCATTTCACCGTTCTTTAGCGATGCGCTGTTTAAAAATCTGGATGCGGTAAGCGGGCGGTTCAAAGCTGAGTCGGTGCATCATACGGATTTTCCGGTGCCAAACGAAACGGCCATTGATGAGCTGCTGGAAGAAAGAATGCAACTGGCACAGGATGCCTCTTCGCTTATTTTATCGCTGCGCAAAAAAGTGAACATTAAAGTAAGGCAGCCGCTGCAGAAGGCGCTGATACCGGTGCTGAACCCGGCGATGAAGCAACAGTTGCAAAAAGTGGAAGACCTTATCAAAGCGGAAGTAAACATTAAGGAGATAGAATACTTGGACCCGGATAATACATTTATCCGCAAAAAAGTGAAGCCCAATTTTGTGGCCCTTGGCAAAAAGCTGGGTGCAAAAATGAAAGCCGTAACCCAGGCCCTTGGCCGGTTTACACAGGAGGATATTGCCCTGTTGGAAAAAGAAGGACAATATAATTTGCTAATTGATAACGAACCCGTAATATTACAGGTTAGCGAGGTGGAAATTGCCAGCGAAGACATTCCGGGCTGGACGGTGGCGTCCAGGGGCCGGCTGACGGTGGCACTGGATATCACGGTGACGCCGGAACTGGAAGCCGAGGGCAATGCCCGGGAGTTTGTCAATCGTATCCAGAAAATACGAAAAGACAGTGGTTTTGAACTTACTGACCGGATACATGTTATGGTAGCGGCTTCCGGCGCTGTCAAAAGTTCGTTGGCACAGTTTAAAGACTATATTTGCGCCGAAATTCTGGCAGATAAATTGGATATTTTGCCGGAAATGCCTGCTGAAAAGCCGGCAGCCGAACCTGTGGAAATTGATATTAACGATGTATTGCTAAATGTCATTGTTTCAAAAAATAGCTGATTATGGCTACCAAGAAGAAACCTGCCGCCAAAAAGCCGGCACCGAAAAAAGCGGCGAAGCCTGCTGCTAAAAAGCCCGCAGCAAAGCCTGCTTCAAAAAAAGCGGCAAAGCCGGTACCGAAAAAAGCAGTGAAACCCACTCCTAAAAAGGCGGCAAAGCCCGCTGCGAAAAAAGCAGCGAAGCCGGCACCTGCTGCCAGGAAAGTAGCTAAACCGGCGCCGAAAAAAGCAGTAAAGCCGGCCGCCAAACCTGTAGCGGTTAAAAAGCCGGCTTCCAAACCAGTGGCAGCCGCCAAACCGGCACCTAAGCCCGTGGTCAAACCAGTGGCTCCGGCCCCGGCGCCCAAAAAACCGGCAGAGCCGGCCGCCAAATCACTGGTCTCTATCAAACCGGTAGCAAGGCCTGTGATAAAAAAAGAACCGCCGAAACCGTCAAAAGTGGTGATACCTAAAACATCTACCAGGTCGGCGGTGAAGTATGAACCAGAGTTTACCAAATCAATATTAGATACACATCATTACGAACAAACCGGACCCGCTATGCGATATTCAGATGCAGACCTCACAGAATTCAGAGAGATTATTAATAAAAAGCTTGATGCCGCTAAAAAAGAGCTGGCTTACCTGCAGGGGTTGATTACCCGCAGAGACGAAGGCGGGGATATGGATGAGGCCCGCTACATGACGATGGAGGACGGCAGTGTGAGCATGGAGCGGGAGCAACTGAGCCAGATGGCCAGCCGCCAGATCACTTTCATTGATCACCTTGAAAAAGCCCTGATGCGGATTGAAAATAAAACATATGGCGTATGCCGTGTCACGGGTAAGCTGATAGACAAAGCCCGCCTGCGTGCCGTACCGCATGCCACGCTGAGCATTGAAGCCAAGCAAATGATGAATAAATAAGAACAGGAAAATAATCACATAAAGACCCCGCTGATAACCCGTCAGCGGGGTCTTCTTTTATTACCAGCAGAAATGTGCGGCCGGTTGAGCATCAATTAACAGACTGCATAGCTTTTTTCAAATATCTTTAGAGGATATAACAGTTGAATTGTAAAACTAAAATCCCAAACATGAAAAGAATCATTCTACCTGTTTTTATCCTGTTCACCGTTCTTTTGGCGGGTTGTGCCAAGGATGGCAAAGATGGTGTGGATGGAGAACAGGGCCCTCCCGGTACCGCAAACGTAATATACTCCGCCTGGTTTAGTACAAATGGTGCATGGGTGGAGTCTACCGGGGCCAACCCGTATTATGGTGAGTTTGCTTACTATTTAAGGCCGGCAACCGCTATTACCCAGGCAATAGTGGATAACGGGGCTGTGCTTTGCTATATGAAAGGTGATCCGCTGATGGAGGGAACTGCTGCTAATACCGTATTCCAGCTTCCCTATACAGTGGGTGTGGGATTTGGCTTTACGGATTTGTATGACTTTGCTGTTACGCCGGGCAATATCAGGTATCTTTATAAAAGCGACGATCCCTGGGAAGATGTTGCTGATCTGGGCACTATTTCTTTCCGGTATATCATTATTCCCGGTGGGGTAGCCGGCCGTGGCGTTACGCCTACTTACCAGGGGCATACGATAGAGGAGCTGAAAAAAATGCCTTATGAGCAGGTGGCACAATTGTTTCATATACCTGCCGATGGCAGCAACCATTGACAGCAGCACCTCAAAATGACTGAAAAGTGGCCCCGGCAGGGCCATTTTTTATTTCTGCAAAACTTCCATGCCTGCGGTCTTTATATGATAATAGGTTGTAGGTTTGTTACTCCCGGCACAAAGGGATATTTTAAGGCTATGACGATACACTTTGATTACGAAAAAGGCCAGGTGATGCAGGCGCTCCGCTATCACTTTATCAGCAAGCCCGAAATACGCATCATGATTATCCTGGTCAATGTATTTGCACTTGCTTCTGTCATCCTTTATGCATTAAAAAAGATCACACCCTTTGCCTTCCTGATCGGCTCGCTACTCTGGATCGTGCTCATGATCAGCTTTTGGTTCATCCTGCCCATGCTGGTATACCGCCGGGCAGAAACCTTTCGCCATGCCTTTAGTATGAATTTTGATGACAGCGGGTTTGATTTGCAGCACGAAAGGGGGGGCAGGCGCTGGGCTTGGAATGCTTTAAGCCATTTTATTGAAAGCCCGCATTTCTTTCATTTATACTTTGATAGCCGGTCATTCTTCCTTGTGCCGAAAAGCGGCTGCGGCGACCGGGACGGGGTGCATGCGTTGCGGGAACTGCTAAAATCCCATATACCTAAAAAGTAAGCAGTACGTATCTGTAATCAAAGCTGTGGCAGTTATAGTTTCTTTTCCATCACGTAGTGAAGGATCGTTACTTCCATAAACTCTGCTCCCTGTTTTTTATAGCCTACTTTTTCATAAAAGCCGATGGCGTTTAACCTGGCGTGCATCCGTATTTTACGGTAGCCCATATCCCGGGCTATGTTTTCGGCAAAATTCATAAGCGCACGGCCCACTCCTTTGCCCTGCAGATCGTTTAGCACGGCCATTTGCCGGAGGCGCATCACTCCCGGCTCCTCTTCCAGCAGCATGCAGCAACCCAGGATGCGGTCATCCTCAAAAGCAGCTATCAGCACATTATCCTTTTCCTGCTCCAACTCATCGGGAGTAAAAATCAGCCCGAGTGGCTTCCGCAGGATGTCATCCCGCAGTTTTACCATCTGCCGGTACTGCTCACTGCCGTGATCGATTATTTTTAATGCCATTATACGGAAAATGTAGCGGTTGGTAAAAGTCAAATTACAAATATCCCGTAATACAGCCAACGGAAATCAAATTAATAATTTCAGCAGCGGGGAACTATTTTTTACGTACTATTACTTCAGGGTCAGCCGGTTGAGCTATTTTTGGAAAAAATAGGCTTTCGCATGGTGGTTTACTCAAAAAGTATATTTTTGCACCCTATAAACTAAAAATTAAACGACATGTCAGACATTGCATCAAGAGTAAAAAAGATCATCGTTGACAAACTGGGTGTAGATGAAGCTGAAGTAACTACTGAAGCCTCTTTCACCAATGATCTGGGTGCCGACTCCTTAGACACCGTGGAATTAATCATGGAGTTTGAGAAAGAGTTCAACATTTCCATTCCTGATGAGCAGGCTGAGACCATCACCACCGTAGGTCAGGCTGTTGCTTACCTGGAAGAGCATGCTAAATAATGCAAACAATCACACTGCCTTCCGCAGTATAAAATGGAATAGCCCCTGCTGATGGCAGGCGGCCATAAAGTGACTCCGCCTTTTGACTGTTACCCAACGTACAGCAAAGGCGGTTTTTATCTTAGCCATTTAATCACCAACGAACAACGTACAAATCAGGTTAGTTATGGAATTGAAAAGGGTAGTGGTAACAGGTATGGGTGCGCTCACCCCGCTTGGCAACTCGGTAGAAGAATACTGGAACGGATTGGTCAGCGGGGTATCCGGGGCCGATATGATCACCTTATTCGACGCATCGAAGTTCCGCACCCGCTTTGCCTGCGAGGTAAAGAATTTTGACCCCGTTCAGTTCCTTGACAGGAAAGAAGCCCGGAAGATTGACCGCTTTACCCAGTTTGCACTCGTAGCCAGCGACCAGGCCATGGCGGATGCCGGTCTGAACAAAGACAATATCAACCCCGACCGCATCGGCGTGGTATTTGGCAGCGGCATAGGCGGGCTCATTACTTTTCAAAATGAAGTGACTGAATTTGCCAAAGGCGATGGCACGCCCCGCTTCAATCCTTTCTTCATTCCTAAAATGATACTGGACATTGCTGCCGGGCAAATCAGCATGCGGCATAACCTGCGCGGGCCTAACTATGCCGTGGTAAGCGCCTGCGCCAGCAGCACCAATGCCATCATTGATGCACTTACGCTGCTGCGCCTTGGTAAAGCTGATATTATTGTCACGGGCGGAAGCGAAGCCGTGATCAGCGAAGCCGGTGTGGGAGGGTTTAATGCTATGAAGGCAATGAGTGAGCGCAATGACGATCCTAAAACCGCCAGCCGCCCCTATGACAAAGACCGGGATGGCTTTGTAATGGGAGAAGCATCAGGCGTACTGGTGCTGGAAGAGCTGGAGCATGCCAAAGCCCGCGGCGCCAGGATATATTGCGAGGTGGTGGGCGGTGGCGCCACTGCCGATGCGCACCACATCACAGCCCCCCATCCCGAAGGGCTGGGCGCCAAAAACGTTATGCTTGCTGCACTGGATGATGCCGGCATGAAGCCATCGGATATTGATTATATCAATACGCATGGCACATCTACCCCATTAGGCGACATAGCCGAAACAAAAGCTATAGTGGATGTATTTGGGGAGCATGCTTACAATGTAAACATCAGCTCTACCAAGAGCATGACCGGCCACTGCCTCGGCGCTGCCGGAGTAATAGAAGCAATGGCCTGCATACAGGCTGTGATCCATGATACCGTGCCGCCCACCATCAATCATTTTACTGATGACCCCGAACTGGATCCCCGGCTCAATTTTACTTTCAATAAAGCACAGCAGCGTACTGTCAATGCAGCGCTGAGCAATACATTTGGCTTTGGCGGCCACAATGCCTGTGTGATTGTACGCAAGTATACGAGCTGATACCACCGCAAGTTTACATCCGCACCTTAAAAATATTCACTTACTGACGGGTAGGTTATAAACTTGTCAACTAATTTTCGTAGCTTGAATACTGTGGATTTTATTACAAAGATTTTCAAAAAACACGAGGGCGGCACTTTTCAGAAGGAGCTAAAGAATATCCTGGGCTTTCAGCCAAAAAATATTTCTTTATACAAGACGGCCCTCACGCACCGTTCTGTCAGGGAAGGAGCGGATGAAAACAATGAGCGCCTCGAATACCTTGGCGATGCGGTGCTCAGCGCCCTGATTGCCGACTATCTTTTTAAACGGTATCCCTACCGGGAAGAAGGCTTCCTCACGGAAATGCGCAGCAAAATGGTAAACCGGCAGCAGTTGAATGATATTGCGGTAAGGATGGGCCTGAAAAAAATTACACTGTTCAACAAAATGGACAGCTCCCTCAAGGTGAGCCAGATATTTGGCAATACGCTGGAAGCGCTGGTAGGAGCCATTTACCTCGACAGCGGCTATAAAAAAACCAGCAAGTGGGTACTGCAATACATCATTCAGCCGCACATGTTCATGGATGACCTGGAAATGCTGGAAATTAATCACAAGAACAAGCTATACGGCTGGGCCAATAAAAATGGAAAAACGCTGGAGTTTGAAACCCTGAATGAAAAGCTGGAAAACGGCCGGCGCCTGTTTACAGTTGCCGCTATGCTGGATGGAAAGAATATTGCTGAGGGCAAGGCGTTTAATAAAAAAGATGCTTCGCAAATAGCGGCACAGTTAGCAGTAAGCAAGCTGGGCATTGTAAATGCGGATTCTCCGGCTGCAGACCCTACCAGCGCCTGACACCTGTACTAACGACACCGGGTGGGTGAGATACAAATAAACAAAAGCAACTAAGAAGGTTCCGAAGGTTCCCGCTCCTGGCATAGCTCCACCAGCACGCCATTAGTGCCTTTGGGGTGCAGGAAGCAAACCAGCTTATTATCCGCTCCCGGCTTAGGGGCTTCGCTGAGCAGCTCAAAGCCCGCTTCTTTCAACCGGGCCATTTCTGCCCGGATATCGGCCACCGCAAAAGCGATATGATGTATGCCTTCTCCTTTTTTGTCAATAAAACGGCTGATGACCCCGCCGGGAAGGGTGCTTTCCAGCAACTCTATCTTTGATTCGCCCGTTTGAAAAAAGGCAGTATTAACCCCTTCATTCTCCACCAGTTCTGTTTTATAGCAGGGTGTGTTCAGCAATTTTTCAAAAAGCGGCACAGCAGCGCTGAGGCTTTTTACCGCAATGCCGATATGTTCTATTTTTTCCATGAAAATCAGTTGGTGCGGACAGGAAAACCTGCCTGGGCGACAGGCCGTTTTTGCCGGTTTTTTATTGCTGTAAAATTAGCGCTGCCAGTCGGAAAAATAGCTGATAAATAGAACCTTTTGGGCTAAATTTGTGTTTAATTGAAACGAATAATATCATAACATGCTGAATTTCCCGATTTACCTGGACAATAATGCCACTACACCCTGCGATCCGCGGGTGGTGGAGGCAATGGTTCCCTATTTTACCAACGTATTTGGCAATGCCGCCAGCCGCAATCACTCATTTGGCTGGCAGGCCGAAGAGGCTGTGGACTATGCCCGTGAGCAGGTGGCCAGGCTGGTAGGCGCCGATCCCAAAGAAATTATTTTCACTTCAGGGGCTACCGAGGCTGACAACCTTGCTATCAAAGGGGTGTTTGAAATGTATGCCAGCAAAGGCAACCATATCATCACCTGCAATATTGAGCACAAAGCCGTACTTGATACCTGCAAGCATATTGAAAAAGAAGGCGGCGAAGTCAC
Source organism: Chitinophagaceae bacterium (assembly GCA_035326305.1). GTDB lineage: Bacteria > Bacteroidota > Bacteroidia > Chitinophagales > Chitinophagaceae > DAOLFO01. The sequence goes on along the minus strand of DAOLFO010000101.1, from coordinate 2,318 downwards.
TTACCTGCAGGTAAAGCCCAACGGCCTGGTAGACCTGGCAGAGCTGGAAGCGGCTATCAAGCCCACTACCATCCTGATCGCCATTATGTACGCCAATAACGAGATTGGCACCATCATGCCGATGAAAGAGATCAGCGCTATTGCTAAAAAGCATGGCGTGCTGGTATTTTCCGATGCCACACAGGCGGTAGGAAAAATACCGGTGAATGTGCATACCGATGGTATAGACCTGATGGCTTTTTCCGCCCATAAAATGTATGGCCCCAAAGGAGTGGGTGCGCTGTATGTGCGCCGCAAAAATCCGCGGGTGAAAGTGACTGCCCAGATAGATGGCGGCGGCCACGAAAGGGGAATGAGAAGCGGTACGCTCAATGTGCCCGGTATTGTAGGTTTTGGAAAAGCCTGCGAGCTGTGCATGAATGAAATGGAGCAGGATACCCAACGCCTGCGTGCCCTGCGTGACAAGCTGGAAAATGCGCTGCTGCAGATAGAAGAATCATACCTGAATGGCGATAAGGAGCACCGGCTGCCGCATGTGTCCAATATTTCCTTTAAATACGTGGAAGGGGAAGGGCTGATGATGGGCTTTAATAAAAATATTGCGGTTTCTTCCGGATCGGCCTGTACTTCTGCTTCACTGGAGCCGTCTTATGTGCTGAAAGCACTGGGGCTGGGTGATGATCTGGCACACAGTTCGCTGCGGTTTGGGCTGGGACGCTTCAGCACAGATGAGCAGATTGACTATACCATAGAGCAGGTGACAAGTACCGTGAACAAGCTGCGGGAAATGAGCCCGCTCTGGGAAATGTTTAAGGAAGGCATTGACCTGGATACGATTGAATGGGCGCACCATTAATCAACGTGCCAATTAGTTAATTAGCTAATTGGGCTAAAAAAAATTAAAGCGAAGTGTGCTTCATGGGCACATTAGCATATTGTCAAATTATCAAATTTTAAAAATGGCATACTCAGAAAAAGTAATAGACCACTACCAGAACCCCAAAAATGTGGGTACGCTGGATAAAAGCAAACAAAACGTGGGTACCGGCCTTGTAGGCGCTCCCGAGTGCGGCGATGTAATGCGCCTGCAGATTGAAGTGGATGAAGCGACCGGCATGATCAAAGATGCTAAGTTCAAAACTTTTGGCTGCGGATCAGCTATCGCATCTTCTTCCCTCGCTACCGAGTGGCTGAAGGGAAAGTCAGTAGATGAGGCGGTCAAAATCGACAACATGACCATCGTGGAAGAACTGAACCTGCCCCCGGTAAAAATCCACTGCTCTGTGCTGGCTGAAGATGCTATCAAAGCGGCAGTAAATGACTACCGTAAGAAAAACGGGCTGGAAGAGCTGAAGTTTGAAGAAAGTGTGGTTCACTAAGAAAGAAACTATGAGTGATGAACTGTGGGCTGTTAGCTTGCAGCTAAAAGCTAATAAAGAATGAGTGTAGCAACAGACAACGGGATATACGTCAGCGATAAGGCCAGGGACAAAGTGGCCCAACTGCTGAATGATGCAGGTGTGGCCGGGGATCCGTCTTATTTTCTTCGTGTGAGCGTAGTGGGCGGTGGCTGCTCCGGGCTGAGCTATAAGCTGGATTTTGACAACGAGACCAGGCCGATGGATCAGGTGTTTGAGGATAATGGTGTGAAGGTGGTGACCGATCTGAAGAGCTTCCTGTACCTTGTCAATACCATGCTGGATTTTTCAGACGGGCTGAATGGGAAAGGATTTTTCTTCAGCAACCCGAATGCCAGTCGCACCTGTGGGTGTGGAGAAAGTTTTGCTGTGTAGCATGCAGGATTAAAGAGTAAAAAGTTTACGAGGCTGTCTCAAAAGTATAGGACAGCCTTTTTTTATTCGGGTACCTGACAGAGGCAGGTAATCATTTATTCAATTCTCAAAGTGTTCATTTTACTTTTGAGACAGGGGCCTTAAACAATCTGCCCTGCCAAACCTATCAACTTGTCAACTTTTCAACTATTTTGCAGCCCATGTGGTCCGTTTGTAAAAAAGAGCTACGCCAGTTTTTCAGCAGCCTGACCGGCTATATTGCAATCATTGTTTTTTTGCTGGTAAACGGCCTGGTGCTGTTTATTTTTCCTGACAACATTCTTGACTTTGGCTATGCCACGCTTGACCGTTTTTTTGAGCTGGCCCCCTGGGTATTATTATTGCTGATACCCGCCATCACCATGCGGAGCTTTGCTGATGAGTTTAAGGCAGGCACATTTGAAATATTGCAAACCCGGCCGCTGACCCGCACCCAGATAGTATGGGGTAAATATCTCGGTAGCTGGATAGTAGTGCTTATTGCCC
>DAOLFO010000100.1:0-10187 GCA_035326305.1 Chitinophagaceae bacterium | reverse complement strand
TTATAATCCAGAGTTTTCAGCACCAGCGGCACATCACCATATTTCTGTACCAGGTTGAAATAGGCATAGGCCCTGAAAAACCGTGCTTCTGCGAGATACCTGTTTTTAACAGCATCCGTCACGGCAGCCTTTACCCCTTTCTCCAGGATATTGTTAGCCGTAAATATTTCATCATAGCGATCATTCCAGTCACCGGAAGTATTAGGCACTACCCGGTTGCCGGTGCTGATTGCGTTAGGCCCGCCCTGGTTTACCACATCATCTCCCCGGTTATCGATCCAAAAGGCATCCAGTTCCTGGTAAAGGCGGTTGGCAGCATAAATCAGGTCATTTTCTGTATTCCAGAAATCCGTATCTGCAAAATCAGATTCAGGCTGCCTGTCAATCGAGCACCCGGTAATAAACAGGCCGGAAGCCAGCAGGCTGATAATAATTTTATTTTTTATTTTTTTCATGATTCAGTTCAATTAGAGTGTGAGATTGATTCCAAAAGATACCGTCCTGTAAAACGGATAAGTAGTGGCGCTAACATTGTTGCCCACTTCGGGGTCAAACACTTTCAGCACTTTGGTAGCTTCCCATAAGTCCTGGCCTGATACATACACACGCAGGTCTTGAATGAATTTCTTTTTGACCGGTACACGATAACCAATCTGCAGATTTTTCAAACGCAGATAGCTGCCATCCTGCGCCCATTTATCAGAAGGGCGGAAGTTATGAGCGCTGGTTTGATACATACGGGGAAACAACGCATTGGGGTTTTCGGGCGTCCAGCGATCCATGTGAATGGTCCAGGGCATATCAGCAGTACCTAACATCGGCGACAATGTTCCTTCATTGATCAGGAACCTGCGCTTCAGCGCTCCCTGAAAGAATATGGAAAAGTCAAAACCTTTCCAGTTGAGCCCTATATCAAATCCATAAGTATACCGGGCATTGGTAGTACCGAGGTAAATAAGATCCCCGGGATTTTGCGGTGTACCATCTCCTGCAGATATTATTCCGTTTCCATCAAGGTCAAGGTACCTGACATCACCGGCAGAAGGATTGGCAAAGAAAGGATATTGCACTTTTGATTTATACTCATCGGCTTCCTGCTGTGTCTGAAAATAACCATCTGTCCGGTAGCCCCATACTGTATTCATGGGATAACCCTCCATGAGGCCAACCACTCCCCCGGCGCCTATAGAATTACGGCCATCGTACTTCACAAGCTTGTTTTGATTATCTGAAATATTAAATCCGACCCGGTAGTCCACATTGCCTATCCTGTCTCTCCACTTAATATCCAGCTCTGTTCCCCAGCTCCTCAGCTCTCCCACATTAAAGCGGGGCACAGCAATGCCAATAATATTAGGCAGTGAAAGCTCCGCCAGCATGTTCTTATTGTTCTTTATATAATAGTCTGCCGTAAAAAGAAGCTTATTTTGAAATAATGCCATATCAACTCCGACGTTAAACTGCTGTACTGTTTCCCAGGTTACTGTTGGGGAAGCCAGCTCTGGCTGATAAAAATATTGTGTGCGCTGATCATTAAATACCAGGTTGCCCCCGCTAATCAGGCCGCTCCGCAGCAAAGGAATGTACGGATAAAGGCCAAGCGGGCTTCCATTTCCCAATTGTCCCCATGATGCACGAAACTTTAAGTCACTGACAAAGGGCAGTGCATCTTTAACAAATGTCTCCTGGCCTGCCCGCCATGCAGCAGAAAAGGAGGGGAAGAGTTGCCAGCGATTGCCCGGTGCTAACCTTGAGCTGCCATCGTAACGGTAAGAGGCCTCAAGCAAATAGCGATCTTTGAAATTATAATTCAGGCGACCAAAGGCAGAAGCAAGCGCCCATGTTTGTACTACTTCGCCACCCCTTACCGTTAGCGGATCGCCGTAATTGATACTGAACGCATCATTTGTTATCATGCTTTGTGCAGAAACCCTCATTTCATCTTTGCGGTATTCCTCATAAGATCCTCCCTGCATAACCGTAAACGAATGACCATCACCCACTCTAAAATTATAAGTGAGGTAGCCCTGCAGGTTATTCTGATAAGCCCGGTTACCAGCCAGCGAGGTGGAGTTCGGCACATTTACACTAAAGCGCACGGTATTCCTGGTACGGCCATACCAGTAAATACTTTTTGCATTATTCTCCATGCGGTAATTGTTCTGATTTCGCCAGGCAATTACATCCAATGTCAGCCCTTTCACTACATTCTTCACCTGCACATTGATACGTCCGGTAAATGTTTCATAGTTTCTTGTTTCCAGGCCGCCGTTTTTCTGTATATCCACGGCATTGATCTGCAAATCGCCGTTATATATCTGCCCGGTAATATCTTCTTCCGGCACATACAGCGACTGGCGGGCACGGCTTCTGTACAGGCGGTTGATGATCTGCTCGGTACCAAATGCATTCTCCCTCGTTAAAGAGCCAATATAGTTTGCCATTGCTTTTATTGAAACAAACTTGTTGAGCTCTGAATTGATGCTCAGCTTCAGGTTATGCCTGGAATTATCATCTGGCCCAAAGCGCAATACGCCATCACGCTTATAATAGTTGCCCGACAAAAGATAATTGAGCTTTTGTGTGCCCCCGCTTACTGAGAGGGTATGGTTTTGCATGTGATTTATTTTATCCATGCCTTCCAGCACCCAGTTGTTATTACCAAAATATTCCCAGCGATCCTGTGTGGGGTTGGGGCGGATGCTGAAATTAGGGTTCATCAGCCATTCCCGTTGTTCATCGCTAAATTCCGCACTGCCTGTTGCATTTTTTCTTGCTTCGTCAATCAGTGTCTGCTCATCCCATGAGTTAAGACGCTCCGGCCGGCGGGCTGTAATGTTTATACCGTAATAGCTGTTGAAGTTTACTTTGGTTTTATTGCCTGAAGCCTGCCTGGTAGTTACCAGCACCACCCCTGCTGCAGCACGGGCTCCGTAAATAGCAGAGGCAGAGGCGTCTTTTAACACAGAAATAGATTCCACATCATTGGGATCGAGAAGATTCAGATCCTGCTCAATGCCATCTACCAGTACCAGCGCATTGGCAGAATTAGCGGAAGAAAACCCGCGTATGCGTATACCATAACCCTCATCTCCGGGCTGCCCGTTGCTGCGCAATACAGTGACTCCCGGCAGCAGCCCCTGCAAGGCGCCTGTTACGTTCGGTACCGGACGATTGATCAGGTCTTTGCCCATTACCTGTGCCACAGCACCACTCAGGTTTACTTTCTTTTGCGTGCCATAACCAATAACCACTACGTTTTCCAATGTTTGATCGTTGCTGATCAGCATCACATCTATCGTAGTACGGTCACCCACCCTTTCTTCCGTAGCCTGATACCCGGCATAAGAAAATTCAAGTATCGCATCGGCTGAAGCAGTAATGGTAAAACGACCCGCACTGTTAGTAGTGGTGCCGGTGGCAGTGCCTTTTACCAATATACTTACGCCATCCAGCGGCGCACCGCCTGCCCCGGTCACAGTACCCTGTACCACTTTCGGTTGGGCAAGTGCGGGAGCATTGCTCAAAAGCAGAATTGCCAGCAGCAATAAAAGAGCAGTAAGCCCTTTTACTCTGAGCGGCTGCTGCAAACATAAATTTGATCGGAACCTCATAAAAGCAATCAGTTTTTAACAGTTACAAAATGGTGATTTGAAAAAATGGCCGAAGGCCATGCAGGGCTGCAAGTATTGCATAGCCTGGTAGCAGCTAAACCAGTTAAACCTTCCTGTGGGGCAGGGTAAACATGCCCGGATATACATCCGTCAGAATGACACTTTTTTTGATTCATATAGCAGCGCTTTGTGTAAGCATCGAAAACAAAAATGCTGCACAGTGCATCCTTTTTCCAAAAAAAGCGGTACGCCAAAACCTCTACATCAAAAAAATTATTTAGTTATTCTCAGGTAGTTATACAATTCTCTTTGAATAAATCACTACGCAGTTGCCTGTTTTGTCTGTGTATTGTATATAACCTGAAAATTTTACCTGCATGGTATAAAAAGAAAGCCTGGAAAATTCAGATAAGCAGATAAAACAAACTTTCATTTTCAATGATTTAATTTAAAAAAGCAGATCAATTTTTCCCTGTTGTGACGGATGCAGCACCTGTGAGGATAGTACTACAGGTATTTCAGGCATGCAGTAAAGAAAGAAGCGGCAAATTTGTCAGGAAAAGCGTATGACGGAGAGCAAATATGTGTGGCAGGTGCGTTGTACTATTAAAATAATTTCGGACTATTTAATCACTTACGCATCTTTCACGGCGGTTTTGTTTAATAAGGCCATCTCTTTTAACCGATCTGAAATCCATTCGGCCTCTATGGCTGTTTTCAATTCCTTGTACTGAAAATTATCAGCGGGTGACAGCGCTTAAAAAGCCAACCAGGCTGACATCATTGGCAAGAGCAAGTTTTTTTCGCAGGCGGTAGCGGCTGGTCTCCACTCCCCGTACTGAAATATTCATTAACTGTGCAATCTCTTTTGTATTGAGATTCAGCCGCAGGTAGGCGGCCAACTTTAATTCTGAACTGGTCAGATCCGGGCAAAATTCCTGCAGCCGCTGCAGGTAGTTGGAATGTACATGATCAAAATGGATAGCGAACTGTTCCCATTCTTCCCTGGAGTCCAGCTCTTTGTCCAGCACTCTCAGTATTTTCAAAAACTCCCTGTGCCCTTTGTCTGTTTCGGCCTGGTTCCGGTAATTGATCAAATCTTCTTTTAGCCTGGACAAAATTTCCATTTTACGCACCAGGTTCATAGCGGAAGATGCCAGCTCCGTATTCTTATGGGCCAGCTCCGCCTGCAGCTTTTCATTGCGCAGCCGTACAATCTCTTTTTCGTTTTGCTCTACTTGCAGTTGGTGGCCAAAATGAAGCCGCTCCTGTTCTTCCTGCAATTTTTTTTGCTCTATCTCCGCCTGCAGCTTTTCATTGCGCAGTTCTATGATCTGCTTCTCATTTTCCTGTACGGCAAGCTGGTGCTGCAGTTTGAGGTGCTCCTGCTCTTCCGCATATTTTCGCTGCTGCTCCCGCAGCTTCTCCGCCTGCATTTTTTTGTACCGGTACTGCTGCAGCTTATAAAAAAAGAAAAGCGCCGTAAAAATAAAAATGATATACAGCGAATAAGCCCACCAGGTCTGGTACCAAGGCGGTAAGATCGTGAAAGAGTAAGCAGCTACAGCAGATTCATTATCATAATTATTCCTGGCTTTTACTTTAAACGTATAGCTGCCGGCCGGCAGGTTTGTATACTCTTTCTCCGGTTTTCTTGTCCAGCCGGACCAGTCGCTGTCAAACCCTTCAAGAAAATAGGCGTATTGTGTATTATCAGCCTGGCCATACAGCACTGCAGAGCATTCAAAGTAAAGCCCGTTGTCGCGGTATTTTACCGATGGCTCTTCTGCAGGAAAAGCGTAACCGCCATACATCAGCCCTTTTTCCCCGGGCTGCATTGACCGGACATGCCGGATCTGCACCCGGATGGGATATTTATTTTTCTTGTACGCTGTATAGTTAATATGAAAAAAACCTTTTTCCCCTGCAATAAAAATATTGCTGCTATCTGCCACATGAATATATTCAAATCCTGCTGCCATGATTTTATCATCCAGCTCCGGTATATATACCAGCCTCGCAACCGGCCCTGAACGATCCACTACTCCCACTTTCCTGTCGCGGCTAAACCAGATATTGCCAAACTGATCTTCTTTCAGGTAGCTGACATTCTTTTGTTCAAAAACTGCTTCCAAATCCCGCGCATGTACAAAATCGTTCTCCCTGTCATTGTATTCAAAGATGCCATTATCGGTTGTAAGAATAAGCCGCCTGCCAATCTTGTAAATTTTATTATGATTGGCGCTGAGTATCCCTTTCCTGTCATCGTACTTCACCATCATTGTTTTCCCGGTCTCCTGCAGCGAAATTTTATACAAACCTTTATAAGGATGCGCCGCCCAAATTATTCCGCCGTGCTGCACTATAAATCTTGCTGATTCAAATTGCGCATTTACTACAGGGTTGCGGATGCGGCCTGCGGAGTCGGTGTAAAAGTTAATGCCGTTATACGTACCTGCAACAATAAATGACGAAGATTGCTGCCATGGCTGAAAGCCCCAGAATCCTGTTTTTTTATCCAGCGGTACCGCCTCGTCATCATTTACAATATAGGCTCCGCTGGTATGGCCCATCATCAGCCGGCCATTGACAACAGAAAGGTTCCATACCTGGCCTTTCGAATTTTTTACCAGCTTAAACTGTCCGGGCGTATAGCTCATATCCCTTTCCTCGCTCATTTTTGCCCTGTACAATCCCGTGGAGAGGCCGATATACAGGTAGTCATTGTGTACCTGTGCAGCATAGCCCGAATTACGATCTTCCTGTTCAGGAAAAATATTTTTGATAGCATTATTATAAGTAACCAGGTCAATGCCATTGTCAAGGCCCAGCCAGATGTTTTCATCCTTGTCCTGGATAATGCTGAGAATATTATTATTCTGAATGCCTTCCGGCTTGGCAAACTGCTGAATGTATTTCCCGCTTTTATCCACGATAAAGCATCCCCCCAGGTTGGTGATCAGCGCCAGCCTGCCGGTTGACAGCAATACGGCATTGTAAATATTCTTTTTTGCGATAGCATCTATATCCGGTGTGGAAAACCGTTTGATCGTATCATTGCGGAGCATAAAAATGCCATGTGACAGCGTGGGAAGCAGAAGGCTGTCCTTACCTATCTGCACAACAGCCCTTACCATCGCTTCTGCAGGTAATTCACCCTGGCTGCGAACAGGCTCCCAGCTACCTCCTTCATACCTTACCAGTCCTTTCTCATAGTCCCTTGCCAGCAACTGGTCCCCTGCAAAGCCGAGAAATGACCAGTTAATACTTTTATGAATAACTATCTTACCGTGTACATATTCCAGTATCCGCTTGTTTGACCTGAAAAAAACCTGGTCGTTGCGAATACAGATATTCCATACATCGGTAAATACATTTTCCTCCGCGGGTATAAGCTGGTTTAGCGAAGTGTAGGCCAGCCTGCCCTTTTCATCCGGAAAAAAGTAGCCTATTTCCCCCTGCCCTCCTGCATAAACACGGCCACTTTTATCAATAGCCACTGAACGCACAACCGTTTTGTTAGGCAATGCATGTAATTGCCAGAAGACCCCATCGAATGTAAGCACCCCGTCATTATTGGCAAAGTACATAATCCCGTTGTTGTCCTGTACGATACCCCAGTTTTGCCTTCCGGCATTATACTGCTGTTTGGTGTAGTTGATAATTGAGGGAATGCCAATAGTATTCTGTGCCGAAACCGGGCAGGCATACAGCAGCAGGCATAATCCCGCCAGCCGGCATAACCGGTTCTTTTTTGCTGCAATGATCAATATGGCAAGTCCTGCATTCATCCGAACAACAACAATATTTTTACAAGCTCCTGCTTACACCCAGCTCAAGCCCGCGCAGCTCGGCAAGGCCGCGCAGCCGGCCAATAGCAGAATAGCCGGGATTCGTTCTTTTATTCAGATCATCCAGCATCTGGTGGCCGTGATCCGGCCGCACAGGTATGCTCCTTTGCTCACGCCGCATCAGCAGCACCACTTCCTTTACCACCTCGTACATATCGGTATCACCATCCAGGTGATTTGCTTCATAAAAATTTCCTTCTTCATCCCGTACCGTATTTCGCAGATGCAAAAAATAAATATGGCTGCCCAGTGCCTGTATCATAGCGGGCAGCCGGTTGTCAGGACGCACACCAAATGAGCCGGTGCAAAAGCAAATATTGCTGGCGGCTGAAGGCACGGCTGTAATTATATCCTGCATATCCTGCAGGGTGCTTACCACTCTTGGCAGTCCCAGTATCGGGTAAGGCGGATCATCCGGGTGTATCACCAGCTTTATGCCCAGCGCCTCGGCCACAGGACAAACCTCCCGGAGAAAAAAGAGCAGGTGCTGCTTCAGCTTTGCAGCACCTATTGCAGCATAAGTGTCCAGTACCTGCTGAAATTGTTCAATAGTGAAGCTTTCCTCGCTTCCGGGCAGCCCCGCTATAATATTCCGCTCCAGTTGCCACCGGGCTTCCCCGGTAAGTGCCGCGAAATACTGGCAGGCTTTCTCTTTTTCTTCCTCCCCGTACTCACTATCAGCTCCGGGCCGCTTCAGGATAAAAAGATCGAAAGCGATAAAAGCTATCCTGTCAAAACGAAGGGCCCTGCTGCCATCCGGCATGGGATATGCAAGATCGGTACGTGTCCAGTCCAGCACCGGCATAAAATTGTAGGTCACCACGCTGATACCGCAGGCGGCCAGGTTGCCCAGTGATATTTTATAATTTTCTATAAGAGACCGGTAATCGCCGCTTTGTGTTTTGATGGCTTCGTGTACCGGCAGGCTTTCCACCACCTCCCATTTCAGGCCGGCACCTTCAATCAACTGCTGCCGCTCCTGTATGGCCTCCTGCGTCCATACCTCTCCATTGGGAATATGATGCAGCGCCGTTACCACGCCTGTACAACCAGCCTGCCTGATATCCCAAAGGCTTACGGGGTCATGCGGACCAAACCAGCGCATGGTCTGTATCATGTTATATTGTTGTGCACCTGCAGTTGTGTTCATACAGCTCTGTCGTTAGTGATATCAAATTTTATAATATAAAATTTGAATTTTACTAAATAAAGTTTCAGAAAAAATTTCCTTCGCTCCAAATATTTTCCAGGAAAAATTAAGCCCCGGCCAGGTTGTCAGAGATATGCCGGGCTGCCTGCACCAGTTCTTTCAGGATTGTTTTCTTCTTTCGCTCGCTGCAGCGGTAGGCGGGTGCATACACGCTAAGGCTGGCTACTACAGCATTGTCTTTGTATACGGGTACCGCTATCCCCATTATCTGGTCATCCGGCAGCCAGATGCAGCATTTTTCCCTGCGCAGCTTTTCTACCTCCTGCATAAAGGCAGTCCTGCTTACCGGGCGTCCGTTTTTTCCGGGCGGAAGTCCGTAACGCTGTATAAACTGATCGAGTTCTTCATCATCCTGCATAGCAATAAGGAGCCGGCCGGTAGAAGAATCGTAGGCGTCCTTTTCCGCCGGTGTGATGACCTGCACGGCATGCTGGCAACTGATGCGCACCAGTGCCACCCGCTGATTGCCTTCCAGCACGGCGAGCAGCGAGTTTTCGTTTACGAGGTTGGTAAGATCTGTCATTGCCTGCCGGGCTATCTTGATCAGCTCGCTTTTATATTTTTTCTTACCTGACAACTGGTAAGCTTTTATCCCAAGCCGGTATCCCTTTTTAAAAGGCAGCCGCTGCACATAGTGACGGGCGGCCATTGTCTTCAGCAGGTTGGCACAGGTGCCATGGTTCATCTGCAACGGATCAGCAATAGCACTAAGCGTACGCGGCTGCTCCGGGTCGGTAGCCAGCAGCTCCAGTATATCAAATACTTTGTCTACTACTTTTATCATACAATCAGCATATAAAAAATAAGCAGGGCAGCGTTACAGTAAGAAAGATAATACTATTCCGGTTTTGCCAGGGAGCAATTAAAAACAGGCTCTCTTTTTTACTCAATGATAAATTTATACACTGTAGTTTGCGTATACACCTGCCCCGGGACTAACAGGGTGCCGGGGAAAGATGGCTGGTTGGGGCTGTCAGGGTAATGCTGTGTTTCCAGGCAAAGCGCCCCGTGGTTTACATAGCGGATACCTGCCTTGGTATGCATCAGTGACCCGTCCAGGAAGTTTCCGGCATAAAACTGGAGCCCCGGCTCTGTTGTCCATACTTCCATTCCCCGGCCGCTTGCCGCATGATGCAGGTACGCTGCTTTCTCCGGCATACCGGATGTTTTATTTAATACCCAGTTATGATCATAGCCGCCGTTTACCTGCGCTATATCCCGCCCTATGGGCTTTAGCCTGCGAAAATCCATGGCGCCGGTCACGCTATCAATTTTCCCGGTGGGTATCAGCAACGAATCAACCGGCGTATACGCATCCGCCAGCAGTTGCAGGCTATGGCCAAGTATGGTAGAATCTTTTCCTCCAGATAAATTAAAATAACTGTGCTGGGTCAGGTTGACCGGTGTTGGCTTATCAGTAGTGGCTTTATAGATTATCTTCCAGGAGTTATCGCTGGTCAGCATGTATATCACTTCAATATCCAGGTTACCGGGATAGCCTTCCTCTCCGTC
>DAOLFO010000448.1:0-2085 GCA_035326305.1 Chitinophagaceae bacterium | reverse complement strand
TGATTCACCTGCTGATAAAGATTGTATCACGCGGCGGAAACTTTTTGCTGAATGTTGGCCCCGGCCCGCATGGCGACTGGGACCCGGTGGTGTACCAGCGGCTGCAGGACATCAGCGAATGGATGAAGCTGAACAATAGCGGTATCTATAGTTCCAAACCGATAGCTCCATATTCTGACAGAAACGTATATTTCACCCAATCAAAAGACGGTAAAATCACCTATGCTTATTACCTGGTGGAGAATGATGACGTGGCATTGCCAGCGCAGCTTACATTGCAGGGCGTGGTGGCAGAAAAAGGCAGCACTATCACCGCAGCAGGCAGCAGCACAAAACTGCACTGGAAAATAGCAGAGGGAAACACCGTTATAACTATTCCTGCTGCTGTTGCCGCAAAGGTTAAAAATGCGTATGCGGTGCTGTTTACTATTAAAAAGAAATAAAATCACCCGCCTCATTTACTGAACAGGGCTGCTCCCTGCAGCCTGTTAATTACTGGTAAGGTTTCCTTCGTTAAAAAGTTTAGAAAAGATAAAAAGGGGGCTTTTAAAATAGTAGAAGTATTACTACCTTTGAGGAGTTGCTAAAAGCACATTCACCTATGAAGCACAGCGAATTTCACCGGAAGGTAAAGCGTAATGGTTGGCGTCATATTAAAACAGAAGGCAGCCATTATATTTACGAAAAGGAGGGAAAAAAGATATCCTGTTCCCTTTCACGGAGCTAAAGAAATAGGTGAAGGGCTGCGCAAAAAGATTGAAAAGGAGATGAGGCTGCGGTAAACCTCATTCCTTAATGCGCTTAATAAATCTCATTGGTATGAAACAGGTTACTATTATTATTGAACGGGCAAAAGACGGACATTACAGTTCGTATGCTGAAAATGCGGAAGGCGTATATGGCGGCGGTAATACACCTGAAGAAGCAAAGCAGGCGGCGCTGGAAGCAATAGAGCTGATAAAAAAACACAACACCGGGAAAAATATACCCGCCATCTTAAAAAAACCTTACCGGGTAATATACCGGTTTGATGCCGAAAGCCTGATCAACTATTATAAAAAGGTATTTACCAATGCAGCTTTTGAGCGCCTGACCGGCATTAATCAAAAGCAAATACAGCACTATGCCAGCGGGTTGAAAAAACCCAGGGCCCGGCAGGCAAAGAAAATACAGGAAGCCCTGCATAAGCTGGGTGAAGAGCTGTTGGCCGTGGAGCTATAACGATGAAGTAAATAAACAACTGAAACGCAGTGAGGCTTATTTTTTCTTTTTGTCAAACATCAGCTCCCTTACTTTCTCCTTGTCTTCTTTTTCTTTTTTCAGGTCAAACATGGTACCGAACACATGGTCCCAGATAGTAGAGCTCACCCCAAAGCCATTGTGCTCATCTTTATAATGATGCAGGTGATGATTGCGCCACAGCGGTTTCATCCATTTGAAGGGTGGATTCCAGGCGTGAATAGCATAGTGCATGGTGCCATACATCAGGTAGCCCAGTATAAAGCCGGGAAAAAACATGAAGGCATTTTCACGCATTACCAAATACATCAGCCCGAATAAAGCAGAAGCGATAATAATGCTGGGCACCGGCGGCATAAAGAGCCGCTGCTTATCGCGGGGATAATGGTGATGGTTGCCATGCAGCGTATAGGCAAACCGCTGCAATCTTGGACTTTCACTCACCATATGAAAAATAAACCGGTGTGCTATGTATTCAAAAAAAGTCCAGAAAAACATGCCGCCAAAGAAAGTAAGCAGCACCCTAGCCAGCGGATAGTCAAGCCGGGCATTGCTATAGTACAGCATATACACGATCACAGGAATGTACATACCCCAGATCACCAGCGGGTGAGTCTTGGTAAGCATCTCCAGGTAGTCGTTTTTAAACAAACGGGCCTGGCCCTTATTGTGAATTTTCTCAAACTGCATAAGGCAAAGATAATAAAAGCCATAAGCAGAAAAATCAGGTAAAAGTCAATCAAAAAGCTAATTTTCATCAGCCCCTGTCAGCTCATCAACTTTTTGAAACTGATAGCCTTTTGCTTTTAATTCAGAAACCAGGCGGGGCAGGTAAAGGTAAAACTT
>DAOLFO010000447.1:0-2086 GCA_035326305.1 Chitinophagaceae bacterium | reverse complement strand
ACCTCGCGGCGCTGCCACCTGAAGACAGTGCGTCTACCAATTTCGCCACCTGGGCGGGGAAAGAAAGTTTTTAGCTTAGAATCTTACACTGAGCGTCAAATCTTAAACCTGAAACCTTTCTGACGGGGTGCAAATATAGGAAATGATTTCAGATTTTAAACAGAAACATTAAAATCCCGCAATGCATCATTCAGGCTGGTCTTCAGGTCGGTGCTTGGCTTACGCTGCCCGATAATGAGGGCGCAGCTTACATGGTATTCCCCTGCCGGAAACTGCCTGGGATATGTGCCGGGTATCACCACGCTGCGGGCCGGCACGCGGCCTTTGTACTCCACCGGCTCTTTACCACTTACATCAATGATTTTGGTGGACTGCGTAAGCACCACATTGGCTCCCAGCACCGCTTCTTTCTCCACCCTTACACCTTCCACCACTATACAGCGGCTGCCGATAAAGCAGCCATCTTCAATAATCACGGGCGATGCCTGCAACGGCTCCAGCACTCCGCCGATGCCCACTCCCCCGCTTAAATGCACCCCCCTGCCTATCTGTGCGCAACTACCCACTGTAGCCCAGGTGTCCACCATCGTACCTTCATCTACATAAGCGCCTATATTTACATACGAAGGCATGAGCACCACATTTTTGGCAACATAAGCACCATAGCGGGCAACAGCATGCGGCACGGCACGTACGCCCAGGTCTTTATAATTGCTTTTGAGCAGCATTTTATCATAAAACTCAAAGGGCTCCACCGTCCAGGTTTGCATTGGTTGTATGCTGAAGTACATCAGGATAGCCTGCTTTACCCATTCATTCACTTCCCATCCTTCCCCTGCCGGGCCTGCCACACGCAAGCGGCCTTTATCCACTTCCTCTATCACTGTCCTTACCGCCTCTGCATAGGTGTTTTCTTTCAATAGCTCCCTGTTATTCCAGGCTTCCAGTATCAGTTCTTTCATGCCGTATTCATTTTTTTTGCGAAAATAAATGTATTTCGCATCCGCTTAGCCGCAATTTCCTGTTATTACACTTATCGGTTATTACAAACAAAAAAGCCTGGCATACTACCAGGGCTTTCACTTCATTTTTAACCAGAAAGCTTTTCAGAGGGACAGGATTTCAGTCTTCAAAGGAATGGATATTAAAAGCGGGGCTTCCCATAATCTTTAACCGGCACAAAAATAATGGCGCCCTGCCCCGCTTTCCAATAGACCAGCTTATTATTTGCCTGTAGTTATTTATCTACCGGCTGACAACGGATTTTTAAGCACAAGGCCATTACTCACTGGTATGCAGGTTTTTCCGGCCGGGCAGCGGCTTATTCCTTTACCGGCAGGTAAAGGGGCGCATGTATTCGCTTCAATTCACCGGCAGGTATTTTCATCACCTTACGGTCATACGTCATCAGCCCGTTTGTTTCCACTTCCACATCAGTCGTTTGTGTATACACCGCAGCCGACAGTCCCATAGCAACCTGTTTGGCTAATGTGCCGATGAACGATTCATATTGCTTCTTCAACTCATCCGCACTTTTAAAAGACTGGTATCCCCAGTTATTTTTATCCTGCCAGGTATGCCCTTCCAATGGCAGTCCCAGCCCGCCAAACTCGCCCAGCACCAGGGTTTGCCTGCTTCCAAATATTTCAGGCGATGGCATTTCCGGCCCGGGATAATGATGTATGTCCAGTATATGACCGCTGTAAAAAAAATTTCCCCCGCTGGATTCATTCACCAGTCTTGAAGGATCGGCCTGCATTGTCCACTCCGTAATTTCCTTTGTGCTGAACTGTCCCCATGCTTCATTGAAGGGCACCCACACCACAACAGACGGATGCGAATACAGTGCATCCATGATTGCTTTCCACTCCCGTTTAAAAATAGCTGCCGATGCATCGCTGCGGTCTTTATCCAGTTGCCTGCCGGTAATCTGCCCCGGGCGCATATCCCAGCCATTGCCGCCCATATCGCCACTGGGCATATCCTGCCATACCAGCAGGCCGGCTTTATCGCAGTGATGATACCAGCGCAGGGGCTCTGTCTTTACATGCTTGCGGATCATGTTAAAGCCCATCGCTTTTGTTTG